>NZ_RBLT01000003.1:0-181282 GCF_003989315.1 Microbacterium sp. HSID17254 | reverse complement strand
CGCGTCGGTGCCGCCGCCCTGGGCGACGTCGTCACGCCCACCGCCGCCTCCGCCGAGCACACCGGCGGCGCGCTTCGCGAGCGCACCCGCCTTCGCACCGGCACTGCGCGCAGCCTCGTTCGTGGCGACGACGACGACGGGGCGACCGTTGACGACCGCACCGAGCGCGACGACCGCGGGATCGGAACCCAGCCGGTCGCGCACGCCGTTGACGAGCTCGCGGACATCGTCCGCGGAGGCCACATCGCCCAGCGTCTGCGCCGCCACGCGGAAGTCTCCGACGCGCGTCGCGGCCTCGGCGATGGCGGGAATGCGCCCCGCCCGCTCCTTCGCCTCGAACTGCGCGATGCGCTTCTCCGCGGCCTTGAGGCTTGCGGCGAGATCGGCGATCCGCTCAGGGAGCTGCTCGCGCGGGGTCTTCAGGGAGGCGGTGAGCTGCGACACGAGAGCCCGCTCCGCCGCGAGCTCACGGAACGCATCCGCGCCGACGAGAGCCTCGATCCGGCGGTTGGAAGCGCCGACCGACGACTCCCCCACCACGCTGACCAGGCCGATCTCCGCGCTGGTCGACACGTGCGTGCCGGCGCAGAGCTCGCGCGACCACGGGCCGCCGATGTCGACCATCCGCACGACGTCGCCGTACTTCTCGCCGAAGAGCGCCATGGCGCCGGCTTCCTTGGCCTCGTCGAGCGTCACGATGCGGGTGGTCACCTCGAGGGCGTCCTGCACGGCGCGGTTCGTGATCTCCTCGATCTCCGTGCGGGTGTCCGTCGACAGCGCCTGCGACCAGGCGAAGTCGAATCGCATGTACCCGGCGCGGTTGAGCGACCCGGACTGCGTGGCCGTCGGACCGAGCGTGTCGCGGAGGGCGGCGTGCACGAGGTGGGTGGCGGAATGCGCCTGGCGGGCGGCGCGGCGGTTGGCGGCGTCGACGATCGTCGTCGCGATGTCGTCGACCGCGACCGTGCCGCGGGAGACCTCGACCGTGTGGCTGATCAGCCCGGGGACCGGACGCTGCACGTCGAGCACCTCGAGCTCGTAGCCCGGGCCCACGATGGTGCCCTTGTCGGCGACCTGGCCGCCGGACTCGGCGTACAGCGTCGTCTCGGCGAGCACCACCTCGGCGATCTGGCCCTCGGCGGCGCTGCGCACCGGCGCGCCGTCGACGAGCAGGCCGAGCACACGCGACTCCACCTCGAGGGCCGTGTAGCCGTCGAAGCCCGTCTCGCCCAGCGCGCGCAGGTCGCGGTACACCGAGACATCCGCGAGCTGGCGCTTGCGGTTGCGGGCGTCGTCCTTCGCGCGCTGACGCTGCTCCTGCATGAGGGAGTCGAACGCGGCGCGGTCCACATCCAGCCCGGCCTCTTCGGCGACCTCCAGGGTGAGGTCGATCGGGAAGCCGTAGGTGTCGTGCAGCAGGAACGCCTCGGAACCGCTGAGGGTCTTCCCGCCGCCCTTCTTCGTCTCGTCGAGCGCGAGGTCGAGGATGGTCGATCCCTGCGCCAGGGTGCGCCGGAAGGTCTCCTCCTCGGCGAAGGCCGCCGAGGAGAGCACGGACCAGTCCCGCTCCAGCTCCGGGTACGCCGACTTCATCGCGTCGCGGGAGGCGGCGAACAGCTCGGGGAACGCGGGGTCGTCGACACCGAGGAGCCGCATGGCGCGCACGGTCCGGCGCATGAGGCGCCGCAGGATGTAGCCGCGGCCCTCGTTCGACGGACGCACGCCATCGGAGAGGAGCATGAGCGAGGAGCGCACGTGATCCGCGATCACCCGGAAGCGGACGTCGTCCTCGTGGACCGCCCCATAGCGGCGGCCGGAGAGCTCGACGGCGCGGTCGAGCACCGGACGCACCTGGTCGGTCTCGTACATGTTCTCGACGCCCTGCTTGAGGAACGCGACGCGCTCCAGTCCCATGCCGGTGTCGATGTTCTTCATCGGCAGCTCACCGACGATGTCGAACTCGGTCTTGCCGCGGATGTTCTCGATGAAGTCCTGCATGAACACGAGGTTCCAGATCTCCAGGAACCGCGAGTCGTCGACAGCGGGGCCGCCGTCCTTGCCGTAGGCCGGGCCGCGGTCGAAGAAGATCTCTGAGTCAGGGCCACCGGGACCGGGCTGGCCGGTGTTCCAGTAGTTGTCCGCGCGGCCGAGGCGCTGGATGCGCTCCGGCTTGAGTCCGATGATGTCGCGCCAGATCGCCTCGGCCTCGTCGTCGGTCTCGTAGACGGTGACCCAGAGATCCTTCTCGTCGAAGCCGAGGCCGCCGTCGGCCTCCGAGCTCGTGAGCAGCTCCCAGGCGTAGCGGATCGCGCCTTCCTTGAAGTAGTCGCCGAACGACCAGTTGCCGAGCATCTGGAAGAACGTGCCGTGACGCGCGGTGCGCCCGACCTCCTCGATGTCGTTGGTCCGGATGCACTTCTGCAGGTCGGCGATGCGCGGATGCGGCGCCGGGACCACGCCCGTGAGGTACGGGATCATCGGGACCATGCCGGCGACCGTGAACAGCAGCGAGGGGTCGTCGCTGACCAGGGATGCCGAGGGGACGATGAGGTGGTCGTTCTTCTCGAAGTAGGAGAGGTAGCGCTGCGCGATTTCCGCAGTTTTCATAGGAGTGCCGGATGTCCTTGCGTGAGGGGGCGCGCCGAGGCGCAGATGCGGGGGGTCAGTTCTCGCCCGGCTCGGTCAGCCGAGCCTCCTGCGCGCGATACGCGTCGCTGAGGATCGCGGCGAGGCCGTTGAGGCGGGCGTCGACGTCGGCCAGGATGTCGTGGCCCCGCGGGTCCTTGTTCATGAAGTGAGCCGCGACGAAGCCGCCGATCACGCCGATCAGGAACCACAGCACATTCTTCATGTCGTCATCCTTGCCCTAGAGCCGCGAAGGCGCGGTCTCTCCATCGTAGGCGGAAACGACAGGAGGCGTCGGGAACCCCGACGCCTCCTGCCTGATGCTCTTCCGCTGGATCAGCGGGCCGCGTAGTACTCGACGACGAGCTGCACTTCACAGGTCACGGGGACCTCGGCGCGCTTCGGACGACGGACCAGACGGGCCTGGAGCTTGTCGAGCTCGACCTCGAGGTAACCCGGAACGGCCGGCAGGACCTCGGCGTGACCGCCGGCGGCCGCCACCTGGAAGGGCTCGAGGCCCTCGCTCTTGGGCTTGACGTGGATGAGCTGACCCGGCTTCACGCGGAACGACGGGCGGTCGACGAGCTGGCCGTCGACGAGGATGTGACGGTGCACGACGAGCTGGCGCGCCTGTGCCGTGGTGCGGGCGAAGCCCGAACGCAGGACGAGGGCGTCGAGACGCATCTCGAGGAGCTCGACGAGGTTCTCACCGGTCAGGCCGTCCTGACGACGGGCCTCGTTGAACGCGATGCGCAGCTGCTTCTCGCGGATGCCGTACTGCTCGCGCAGACGCTGCTTCTCACGCAGACGGACGGCGTAGTCGCTGTCGGCCTTGCGCTTGGTGCGGCCGTGCTCACCCGGAGCGTAGGGACGCTTCTCGAGGTAGCGGGCGGCCTTGGGGGTGAGGGCCACGCCGAGGGCGCGGCTGAGACGCACCTTGCGGCGGTCCTGGGACTTCGTGACCACGAAGTTATCCTTCCGATGACGTGGACGTGGATTTCACGTCCGACGGACGTATCACCGCGTTCTGCCTCGGGGCGCACGCCGGGGTGCCGTCGAGGTGGGGTGTGAACGAGGAGATGCCCGAAAACTCGGTTTCGAGCCGCTCAAGTCTAACAGACGGCGGCAGACGCCCGAGGTCGTCGGCTCACCGGTCGCCGAGGATGCGCCGGATGCGCTCCAGCCGTGCGCTGATGTCGCGCTCCGCGCCGAGGTTCTTCGGCTCGTAGTAGTGCCGCCCGTCGAGCTCGTCCGGCAGGTACTGCTGCGGCACGATCCCGAACTCGCTGTCGTGCGCGTAGCGGTAGCCACGGCCGTGCCCGAGGCGCTTCGCCCCGGGGTAGTGCGCGTCGCGGAGGTGAAGGGGCACGCGCCCGAATCCCCCCGCGCGGATGTCGGCGATGGCGGCGTCGATGCCGACGTAGGCCGCGTTCGACTTCGCGGTCGTCGCCAGATACACGGTGGCCTCGGCGAGCGGGATGCGCCCCTCCGGCATCCCGATGAAGGCCACCGCGTCGGCCGCGGCCACGGCGATGCCGAGGGCCTGGGGGTCGGCGAGCCCCACGTCTTCGGAGGCGGAGATGACGAGCCGACGGGCGATGAACCGCGGGTCCTCCCCTGCCTCGATCATGCGGGCGAGGTAGTGCAGCGCGGCGTCCGGGTCGGAACCGCGGATCGACTTGATGAAGGCGCTGATGACGTCGTAGTGCTCGTCGCCCTGGCGGTCGTAACGGAGCAGGGCCTTGTCGACGGCCTGTGCCACGTCGTCGGCGGTGACCTCCGGGACGGCCGTCTCCCGGTCTTCGCCGTCGTCGTCGGCCTCGGAGGCGGCGGCGTGCGAGAGCGCCACGGCAGCGGCGGCCTCCAGTCCGGTGAGGGCACGACGGGCGTCCCCCGACGCGAGGCGGATGAGCGCCGACCGCGCCTCATCGCTGAGCGCGACCGTACCGGAGAGTCCGCGGGCATCCGACACCGCGCGGTCCACGAGCACCCCGATGTCGTCATCGGTGAGCGGCTGCAGCGTGAGCAGCAGCGACCGGGACAGCAGCGGCGAGATCACCGAGAACGAGGGGTTCTCCGTAGTCGCGGCGATGAGGATGACCCACCCGTTCTCCACGCCGGGCAGCAGCGCGTCCTGCTGGGCCTTGGTGAAGCGGTGGATCTCATCGAGGAAGAGGATCGTCGTCTGCCCGTAGAGATCGCGCTGGGTGATCGCCTCCTGCATGACCTCCCGCACATCCTTGACGCCGGCGGTGATGGCCGAGAGCTCGACGAACCGGCGGCCGGACGAGCGGGCGATGGCCTGCGCGAGCGTGGTCTTCCCGGTGCCCGGCGGACCCCAGAGGATGATCGACACCGCGCCGGGCGAGCTGGCCTCCGGGTCGGCGAGAGCCACGATGGGCGACCCGGCCCGCAGCAGGTGGCGCTGCCCCGCGACCTCGTCCAGCGACACCGGGCGCATGCGCACGGCGAGCGGTGTCTGCCCGGAGAGCAGGGCGGAGGGAGAGGACATTCCTCCAGGCTAACGGCGGCCGGGGACACGAGGCGAGGCCGGGCCCCCGGTAGGCTCTCAGGCGACGTCGTGGACCGGCGTCGGACGGGAGAGACAGGGCATGGCCGCACGCGGTTCCAAGAAGGCGCAGGCACGCACCGAGGCGGAGCGCGCTCGGCTGCACACCGCCCGCACCCGCTGGCACCAGGATCAGATCCGCCGTCGCACCCGCGACAACGCCATCGCGATCACGGTCGGCGCCCTCATCGTCGTGGGCGCGATCGTCAGCCAGGTCGTGCATGCGCAGGTGACCGCTCCGGAACCGACGCCCACGCCGTCGCCGACCTCGTCGATCGCTCCCTCCCCGACCCCGAGCGATGCGCCCAGCCCGGTGCCGACGGCTTCCGAGACACCGACGGAGTGAGGCCCTCCGGCGTGGTCAGTCCTCGTCGAGGACGGCGAGCCGGTACCCGCGCTTGACCACGGTCTGCACGAGGTCCCCGTCGCCGAGGGCGTCCCGCAACCGCGCCACCGCGACCTCGACCGCACGGGCGCTGCGTCGACCGCCGGGCAGCACCTGGCCGATCTCCGCCCTGGTGAGCACGCGCCCGTCGGCGATGAACAGGGCCTCGAGGATGCTGACCGCGCCGCGGGAGAGCGGGACGAAGCCTCCGTCGATCAGCGCACCTCCGCTGCGCACCGCCAGGCGCCCCACCGCCGTCCGTCGCTCGAGGGCCCCATACGTGAGCGGGGCGAGAGCGCTCCGGGCGAGGTCGTCCGCGGTGGGCCCGCACGACGTCGATGCGGGCAGGCCGCTCTCCGCCAATCGCGCGGTCGCGGCGGCGTCGGTCGTGGCGAGCAGCAGGCGGGACGTGCGCGACCGTTCGCGGATGGCGTCGAGCATGCCCAGTCGTTCCACGGTGGCGAGCCACCCGGGCAGGGCCTCCGCCACGGGGAACAGCACCGCGTCCACCTGACCGGACGCGATCCGGTACAGCGTCCGCTTGGTGCCGGCCGGGATCGCGTGGTCCGCCCGGGGCGGGGTGATCCGGACGACATCCGAGCCGGTCGCAGCGAGGATCCGCAGAAGAGTGTCGACGTCGACCGGCTCCGGGCGCACCGGCCGCGGCACCTCGACCACCACGACGCGGCAGCCGACGAGCGCCGGAGCAGGACGCGGGGGCGCACTCATGCGGAGCCCTCCGCCGACCTCGCAGTACCGGCGCGTCGCCGTGTCCGTGGCGGGTGCCGGACGACGCCGATCGGGCCTCCGGGCCGCGCGAGGTCCGCCCCGCCGATCAGGGTCTCCGGAACGACGGCGCCGGCGCTCCGCAGGTCCGCGAGTGCGTCCGGTATGTCCTCCGCCCGGAGCCCGCTGACGGCGAGGAGCCCTCGATCGATCCGTACCGTCGCCTTGCGTCGTGCCGCGAGACGACCCACGACGAGGAGCAGCGTCCCGTCGGACTCGGCGCCGACGCGCACCTCCAGGACGGGAGCCGCCGTCGTCCCGCGGAGACGCACCTCGGAGCGAAGGCTTCCGCGGTCGCCGGGCCGTACGCCGACGTTCACCTCGGCGCGCCCCTGCAGCGCGAGCGCGAGACGGCGGAGGCAGGGGCCGCAGCCGCGGCTCTCGACCGCACCGTCCAGAGCCTCCGCGACGGTTCGGATTCCGCGGTCCGCGAGCTCCGCTGTCAGCACCTCCAGCGGCGAGCACCGCAGCCCATGTGCGCAGGCCTCCGCACCGTCCGCGGCCACGGCGGCGGCCAGGAGCGCCCGCGCCGCCCCCTGACCGTCGAGCGACCCGGGCGCGAGACCAGCGAGCGAGGCATCCGCCGACGCGCCGATGACCGTCACGCGATGCACCACGCGGGCATCCTCGGAGAGCACGACCTCCCCGAACACGCGGTCTCCCCCGCTCGGAAGAGGGATGTCGACGGTCGGCCCGTCACCGTCCGGGAGACGCAGGGTCACGACCTCGATACCGCCGGGACTCCCGCGCCATCCGTTTCCCGCGGGGCTCGCGATCCGAGCGCCGAGCAGGGCGGCCGCCGCTCGATCCGCGGACGCCAGGGCCGCCTCCGTGCCGCCGGATGCCGGGTCCGCGGCGACGTCGCCGATCGCGAGGACGCGCGGGTCGGACGTCCGCCCGTCCGCGTCCACGAGGACACCGCCGCCCGGCCGCGTGGGGAGCCCGGCGTTCCGTGCCAGCTCATCCCGTGCCCGCGCACCCGTCGTCAGGATGAGGTCGGTCCGTGCGAACGTGCCGTCCTGGAACTCCACGGCCGTCACCGCGCCCGTCGCGTCGGGGTCGACGCGGGTCACCCGCGTCCGCGTCCGGACCGCGATACCGCGCGCCTCGACGATCCCGCGGAGTGCGCTCGCCCCGGGAACCGTGAGGTGTGCGGGCAGCAGGCGGTCCGCGGTGTCCACGATCGTCGTCTGCACCCCGGCGTCGTGCAGCGCGCATGCGGCGTCCACTCCGCTCTCGTCGCCGCCGACGACGACCGCGCGCAGCGCCCGCGGCATCTCCGTCGCACGGACGGCGAGGAACGCACGCAGCATGTGCGCGTCCTCCATCGTGCGCAGGACGAACGACCCCCGGGCACGGATCCCCGGCACGTCGAGCCGCTGGGCGTGGGTGCCGGTCGCGAGGACGAGCGCGTCGTAGTCGTACCACCGGTGCGACCGCGTCCGCACGCGGTGCCCTCCCCTGTCGATCCGCAGGACCCGGTCGTCGTCGATGAGGCGGACGCGGTCGTCACGGAACGGCGCGCGATCGAGCTCGCCCGCCGGCGCCGGAGTGCCGCCGCCGATGCGCGCCACGACGGAGCGGTCGTAGGGCAGGCGCCCCTCGTCTCCGAACACGGTGATCCGCACGGCACGGTCCGGGTCCTCCAGCATCCGTGCGACGAAGCGGTGCGTCGCAGCCCCCGCCCCCACGACGACGATCTCCGCTGTGCGCGCTGCGTTGTCGTCCATGGAACTCCTGTCGACCTGGGGACTGTCGTGGTCGCGACGATAGGAGCGCCGTGTTACCCGCAGATGACGCGCAGTGTGTCCTGCATCGAACGTTCTGCTCACGAAACGGTAACGTCCCTCCCCGCGAGACCCCGCCTCGTCGCCGAGACCCCGCCTCGTTCGCGCACGAATCGCGGGGTCTCGGCGGGAAGACGGGGTCTCGCGGATCAGAGAGGGCGTACTAGGCTGAGCCTCGTCCTTTCCGCCTCCCGCGGCGTGACCGCGCAAGGAGAATCACCGTGTCTGCCAACGAGCCCGCGAAGCCGACCCCGCCCGTTCCCACCCCGCCCGCCGTGCCGATGCCGCGGAAGACGCCGACTCCGGCCGCCGTCGCCCCGGCCGCCGCGAAGCCGACTCCGGTCTCGTCCGCCGGCGAATGGGGCCGTGTCTCCGAAGACGGCACCGTCGAGGTGCGCGAGGGTGAGTCCTGGCGCGTCGTCGGTCAGTACCCGGACGGCACCCCCGACGAGGCCCTGGCCTACTTCGTCCGCAAGTACGACGACATCGCCTTCAAGGTCGTCGCCCTGGAGCAGCGCCACCAGGCCGGCGGCGCCTCCGCGAGCGACCTGTCGAAGCAGGCCGCGCACCTCATCGACGAGGCCACGGACGCCGCGGCCGTCGGCGACCTCGCCGGTCTCCGTGATCGTCTCACCGCGCTGACCGCGTCGCTGTCCGAGGCCACGGCCCAGGAGGCACAGCAGGCGAAGGAGCTCGTCGAGCAGGCCGTCGCCGAGCGCACCGCCCTCGTCGAGCGTGCCGAGGCCATCGCCGCCCGCGACCTGAGCAAGGTGCAGTGGAAGCAGGTCACCGCCGAGCTCAACGAGCTGTTCGAGGCCTGGCAGGCGCAGCAGCAGAACGGTCCGCGCCTGTCCAAGGGCGTCTCGCAGCAGCTCTGGAAGCGGTTCCGCGACGCCAGGGCCGTCGTCGACAAGCACCGCCGGGCGTTCTACTCCGAGCTCGACGATGCGCACAAGGCCGCGCGCGACGCGAAGTCCCGACTGGTCGAACGGGCCGAGGCCCTGGCGCCGCGCGGCGTCGACGGCATCCCCGCCTACCGCTCCCTCCTCGACGAGTGGAAGACGGCCGGACGCGCCGGACGCAAGGCCGACGACGCCCTCTGGGCACGGTTCAAGGCCGCCGGCGACGCGCTCTACGCCGCCCGCGCCGAGCAGGCCGCCGCCGAGGAGGCCGACTCCGCTCCCAAGATCGAGGCCCGGCAGGCGCTGCTCGAGCAGGCGAAGGCGGTCGCCGACGAGCCGAACATCAAGCGCGCCCGCGCCCTGCTCACGCGCATCCAGCGGGAGTGGGACGAGGTCGGCCGCATCTTCCCGCGCGACAAGGAGCGTGCGCTCGACGACAAGCTCCGCGTCATCGAGCAGGCGCTCAAGGCCCGCGAGGACGTCGACTGGAAGAAGAACAACCCGGAGACCAAGGCGCGAGCGAACGACATGAGCTCGCAGCTGCACGAAGCCATTGAGAAGCTGGAGGCCGAACTGGCCGCCGCCGAGAAGGCCGGTGACAGCAAGGCCGCCAAGGAGGCCGCGGACGCCCTCGAGGCCCGTCGCGCCTGGCTCAACGCCCTCGGCGGCTGAGCTCTCCACAGGTCCGGCCATCTCCGTCTGAGCGGGGTGCGCGACGCCACACTGGCGTCATGCACCCCGCTCTGCTCTATCTCCCCGGTTCGCGCCTCAGCCGGCCGGAACTCTGCGCCGCCCGTCTGGACGGTCATGTCGTCGAGATCGGCGACGCCTACATCCCCGCGGACCTGCCGGAGTCCGCCGACGTGCGGGCGAGCAGCATCGCCACGCTCATCCAGGACGGCGCTGCCGCCTGCGGGCCCAGTGCCGCCTGGATCCACGGCGCCCGCGACGAGCCGCCGGCCGTCCATCACGCGCGGCGCTGCGTCGAGCGGCGGGTGCGTCCGCGCGTGCACGCCAGAGTCGTCTTCCACGACACCAGACTTCCTCGGACGGACGTGCAGCTGCTCGGGGGGATCGCCGTCTCCACGCCCGTCCGGACGATGTGTGACCTGGCCACGAGTCTGCACCGGGACCCGCGGGTCCTCCCGTGGATGCAGGCGCTCGCTCAGGCCCACCCGGAAGCGCTCGACGACGCCATCGGCAGCCTGCGGACCCGGTCGCGCGTTCCGGGCAGCGTCAGCGGCCTCGCCGCACTGGAGCGGCTGGTCAGGAGGAGGTGACGCGGTACACGTCGTAGACCGCGTCGATCCGGCGCACCGCGTTCAGGACGCGGTCCAGGTGCACGGCGTCGCCCATCTCGAACACGAAGCGGCTCAGCGCCAGGCGCTCGTCGGTCGTCGACACGGTCGCCGAGAGGATGTTCACGTGATGCTCGCTGAGAACCCGCGTGACGTCCGAGAGGAGGCCGGAACGATCGAGGGCCTCGACCTGGATCTGCACCCGGAAGACGCTCTTCTTCGTCGGCGCCCAAGAGACCTCGACGAAGCGGTCCTGCTCGCCGCTGAGGGCCTTCACGTTCACGCAGTCCGCCCGGTGCACGGAGACGCCGCTCCCCCGGGTGACGAACCCGACGATGGGGTCGCCGGGGACGGGCGTGCAGCACTTCGCCAGCTTCACCAGGATGTCGTTCGCGCCGCGCACGAGCACGCCCGAGTCGCCACCCCGGGTCTCTCGGGTCTGGACGCTTCCCGGCAGGTCGATCGCCCCGGTGGTGGGCTCGTCGGTGGCGACGAGCGCGGTGACCTTCTCGAGCACCGACTGCGTCGAGACGTGCCCCTCGCCGACGGCGGCGTAGAGACCCGAGACGTCCTCGTAGTGCATCTGGTGGGCGACCTCGGTGAACGAGTCCTGGCTCATCAGACGCTGCAGCGGCAGGTTCTGCCGGCGCATCGCGCGCGCGATCGCCTCCTTGCCCTGCTCGATGGCCTCCTCGCGGCGCTCCTTCGTGAACCAGCCGCGGATCTTGTTCCTGGCTCGCGTGCTCTTGACGAAGCCGAGCCAATCCTGGCTGGGCCCCGCGTCCGGGTTCTTCGAGGTGAAGACCTCGACGACGTCGCCGCTCTTCAGCTCCGACTCCAGCGGCACCAGGCGTCCGTTGACCTTGGCGCCCATGGTGCGGTGCCCGATCTCGGTGTGCACGGCATAGGCGAAGTCGACCGGGGTGGCGCCGGCCGGGAGGCCGATCACCCGCCCCTTCGGCGTGAAGACGTAGACCTCCTTGGCGCCGATCTCGAACCGCAGGGAGTCGAGGAACTCCCCGGGGTCCGCGGTCTCGGCCTGCCAATCGGAGATGTGCGCCAGCCACGCCATGTCGGTGTCGGAGGCGCGGACCTCGGCCTTGCCGCCGCCGTTCATCCGCTCCTTGTACATCCAGTGCGCGGCGACGCCGTACTCCGCCTGGTGATGCATCTCGTGCGTGCGGATCTGGATCTCGACCGTCCGTCCGGCCGGGCCGATCACGGTCGTGTGCAGCGACTGGTAGAGGTTGAACTTCGGGGTGGCGATGTAGTCCTTGAACCGGCCGGGCAGCGGCGTCCAGCGGGCGTGGATGGCGCCGAGCACGGCGTAGCAGTCGCGCACGGAGGACACGAGGACCCGGATGCCGATCAGGTCGTAGATGTCGTCGAACTCGCGGCCGCGGATGACCATCTTCTGGTACACCGAGTACAGCTGCTTGGGCCGGCCGACGACCTTGCCGCGGATGCGCAGGTCGCGGAGGTCCTCGTCGATCTCCTCGATGACCTGGCTCAGGTACTTCTCCCGCTGCGGGGTGCGCTGGGCGATGAGGCTGTGGATCTCGTTGTAGATCTTCGGGTGGAGGACGGCGAAGGAGAGGTCTTCGAGCTCCGACTTGATCGCCTGGATACCGAGGCGATTGGCCAGCGGCGCGTAGATCTCGAGCGTCTCCTTGGCCTTCTTCGCCGCCTTCTCCGGCGGGACGAAGCCCCAGGTGCGGGCGTTGTGCAGCCGGTCGGCGAGCTTGATGAGCAGCACGCGGATGTCCTTCGACATCGCGACGATCATCTTGCGCACGGTCTCGGCCTGTGCGCTCTCGCCGTACTTGACCTTGTCGAGCTTGGTCACGCCGTCCACGAGCATCGCGACCTCGTCGCCGAACTCGGCGGTGAGATCGGTGAGCGCGTAGCCCGTGTCCTCGACGGTGTCGTGCAGCAGGGCGGCCGCGATCGCCCGCGGGCCGAGCCCGAGCTCCGCGAGGATCTGGGCGACGGCGAGCGGATGCGTGATGTACGGCTCGCCGCTCTGCCGCTTCTGTCCCTCGTGCTTCTCCTTCGCCACGGCATAGGCGCGGGAGATGACCGCGAAGTCGCCCTTGGGGTGGTTCGCCCTGACGGTGCGGATCAGGTTGTCGAGATCGTTGATCCGGGACGCACGCGAGAAGATGCGGGGCACCAGCCGTCGCAGACTCGAACCCTGCGATGCCGTCTGCGGCTCCGCCATCCACTCACCTCCGAATCAGACAATCCTACGCGCGCTGAGCGGGGGTCGGCCCCGCGGCGGGGGCGTCAGGCGTCGACAGCCGCTTTGCTCCGTGCCGCGCGGATACGCGCGTCGCGCTCCTTGATCTGCGGCTCGTTCTCGCGGAAGAGCGAGTACAGCGGCGCGGCCACGAAGAGCGTCGAGTACGTCGCCACGAGGATGCCCACGAAGATCGACAGCGAGATGTCGGTCAGCGTCTCCGCCCCGAGCCAGAAGGCGCCGATGAAGAGGATCGCACCGACTGGCAGCGCGGCCACCACGGACGTGTTGATCGAGCGGATGAGGGTCTGGTTCACCGCGAGGTTGACCGATTCCCCGAACAGCCGCGACGTCTTCTCCCCGTCCTCCGTCGTGTTCTCCCTGATCTTGTCGAACACCACGGTGGTGTCGTACAGGGAGTACGCGAGGATCGTCAGGAAGCCGATGACGGCCGCCGGCGAGATCTCGAATCCGGCGAGGGCGTACACGCCGACCGTGATCACGAGCACGTCGAGGAGACCGATGATCGCGGCCGCCGACATCTTCCACGTGCGGAAGTAGATCGCGAGGATCAGGAAGGTCAGTGCGAGGAAGATCGCCAGGCCCCAGAGCGACTGCCGGGTCACGCTCTCGCCCCAGGCCGGGCCGATGAACGAGGAGGCGACGGCGTCCGGCTCGACACCGTAGGCGTCGGCGAGGGCGCGCGCCACCTGCTGCGTCTCGCCCTCGGTCATCTGGTCGGTCTGCACGCGGACGTCCTGGTCGTTGACGATGACGACCTTGGTCGCCGCGCCGGGGACGACCGACTGCACCGCTTCGGTCGCGGTGTCCTGATCCGTGGTGTCCGGTGCGGTCACCGTGAACTGCGAGCCGCCGGTGAACTCGATCGAGAACTGGATC
Organism: Microbacterium sp. HSID17254; assembly: GCF_003989315.1. Taxonomy (NCBI): domain Bacteria; kingdom Bacillati; phylum Actinomycetota; class Actinomycetes; order Micrococcales; family Microbacteriaceae; genus Microbacterium; species Microbacterium sp. HSID17254. The sequence goes on along the minus strand of NZ_RBLT01000003.1, from coordinate 167,791 downwards.
GGGCGGAACAGCGGCACGAGCGCGGAGCCGACGACCAGGGCGATCGCGATGATGAACCAGAGGCGGCGGCGCCCCACGAACGGGAAGGAGGTCTTGCCCGTGTAGAGATTGTTGCCGAACTCATTCATGGAAGGCATCAGTTGTCTCCCTCCCTTCCGGCCGTGGTCTGTCTCTCGGCGGCGAGGGCCTCCGCCCGCTTGCGCTCGGCGATGGTCTGCCGGCGGTCCGCCTCTCCGCGCGAACGCGCGTTCTTCGCCCCTCGCCCCGCGGACGCCGTGGCGACCTCGCGGTATTGCGAGCGGCTCCGGTACACGGCGCCCAGGGCCTCCGGATCCAGACCGGAGAGCTTGTGCCCGCCGCCGAAGAACCGCGTACGAGCGAGCAGCTGCATCACCGGGTGGGTGAAGATCACGAAGATCAGCACGTCGATCACGGTGGTGAGGCCGAGCGTGAACGCGAAGCCCTTCACCGTCGAGTCGGCGAGGATGTACAGCACCACCGCGGCCAGGACGTTGATCGACTTGGAGATGTAGATCGTCCGCTTCGCCCGACCCCAGCCGTCCTCGACGGCACCCGTGATCGACTTGCCGTCGCGCAGCTCATCGCGGATGCGCTCGAAGTAGACGATGAAGGAGTCGGCGGTGAAGCCGATGGACACGATCAGGCCCGCGACGCCGGCGAGCGACAGGCGGAAGCCGATCCGCCACGCCAGGATGCAGATGACGATGTAGGTCAGCACCGCCATCACCGCGATGGACGCGATGATCACCGTCCCGAGCGCCCGGTACGACAGCAGCGAGTACACCGCCACGAGCGCGAGGCCGATGAGGCCCGCGATGAGACCGATCTGGAGCTGCTGAGTGCCGAGGGTCGCGGAGATCGTGTCCGAGCTCTGCACCTCGAAGCTGAGCGGGAGAGCTCCGAACTTGAGCTGATCGGCCAGCGTCGTCGCGCTCTCCTGCGTGAAGCTGCCGGAGATGCTGGGGCGGCCGTCGAGGATGACGCCGTTCATGCGTGGCGCGCTGATGACCTCGCCGTCGAGCACGAAGGCGAACTGGTCGCGCGGCGACAGCCCGTCGATGCGGTTCTGGTTGAGCCGGGTGCTCACCTGGCCGAAGGCGTCCGCGCCGTCGCCGTTCATGGTGAGCTGCACGATCCAGGCGCCCGAGCGCGGGTCGCGTCCCGTCGTCGCGTCGGTGATCGCGCGGCCGTCGAGCTCCGCCGGGCCGAGGATGAACTTCGCGGTGTCGTCGGGCGAGCAGGCGATCACCGGCTCGTCCTTCGGCGCCTTGGACGGGTCGTTGGACGGGTTGGCGCAGTCGTACGCCTGGAACTCCGCCGCGAGCTTGTCCGTGACCCACGACAGGTCGCTGGCGTCGGTGGGCTCGGCCGTGGGCTCGGCGTTCAGCGAGGGGTCAGGGCTCGGGTACGGGGTGGAGTTGCCGTCCTCTCCGACGAACTCCGTGCTCGCGGCCGTGGTGTAGAGCACCGGACGGAACTCGAGCTGGGCGCTGGACTGGATCCGCTGCCGCGTCTGCTCGTCCGCCTCACCGGGGATCTGGACGACGATGTTGCGTCCGCCCTCGGTGGTGATGTCGGCCTCGGCCACACCGGAGGCGTCGACGCGCTGGCGGATGATCGCAGCGGCCTGGTCGAGCTGCTCCTGCGTCGGCGCTGCTCCGTCCTCCGTCTCGGCACTCAGGATGATCTGGGTGCCGCCCTGCAGGTCGAGCGCGAGCTCGGGTGTCCACGAGCTCTGCTTGAAGACGTACACACCCAGCGCGTTGATGCCGAAGAGCACGCCCGTCACGAGGAGCAGGCCGAGGAGGACCCGCCAGGCGTGACGGACAGGAGAGGATGAAGCCACGTGTGTTCAGCTTTCTGGAAGGACGGTGATCCGGGAGGCCGCGACGGCCTTCGTCTTACTTGTCGTCGGCGTCCCGCTCGAGGCGGGCGCGGGTCTCCTCGGGCGTCTCGACCGCGGGGGCGGCGGTCTCGTCGACGCTGTGATCGTCCACGCCGTCGACGGGCGCGTCGACGATGGCGTCCTTGGGCTCCACGATGCGGAGGATCGCCTGGCTGTGCACCTCGATCACGGTGCCGGGCGCGATCTCCACCAGGGCCGGGGAGTCGAGGTCTTCGGCGTCGTACGCGACGATGGTGCCGTAGATGCCGCCCTGCAGCAGGACCTTGGCGCCGGGAACCGTCTTGGTCGCCTTCTCCTCCTGCTCGGCCTTCATCTGCCGGGTGCGCTTGCGCGTGTTGAAGATCATGAAGATCAGCAGGACGGCGAGGAGTCCGAAGAGGACAAATTCCATGGGCATGGGGATGGCGCCTTTCTCAGGTGCACGCACCAGCCTTTGGGCGCACAGCGGTATCGGGGAAGTCTTCAGCGATTATAGGTCATCCAACTTCAGCATCCCGTCCGGGTGCGCCACGCCGAGGTGGGCATACGCCTCCGGCGTCGCGACCCGCCCGCGGGGGGTGCGACCGAGGAAGCCGATCCGCACGAGATAGGGCTCGACCACGCTCTCCACCGTCTCCGGCTCCTCTCCCACCGCCACCGCGAGGGTGCTGAGGCCGACCGGTCCGCCGCGGAAGCGCCGCACCAGGGCGTCCAGCACCGCGCGGTCCAGTCGGTCCAGGCCGATCGCGTCGACGTCGTAGAGGTCCAGCGCGGCCTGGACGCCGCGCAGGGTCGCCGCACCCCCGCCATGGACGAGCGCGTAGTCGCGGACGCGACGCAGCAGGCGGTTGGCGATGCGCGGGGTCCCGCGGGAGCGTCGCGCGATCTCGGAGAGCGAGTCCGTCGGGAGGTCGACGCCGAGCACGGAGGCGGAGCGTCCGATGACCTGCTCCAGCTCGCCCTCGTCGTAGAACTCGAGGTGACCGGTGAAGCCGAAGCGGTCGCGGAGCGGATTGGGCAGCAGTCCGGAACGCGTGGTGGCGCCGACGAGCGTGAACGGGGAGAGCTCCAGCGGGATGCTGGTCGCCCCCGCGCCCTTGCCGACCATGATGTCGATCCGGTAGTCCTCCATCGCGAGGTACAGCATCTCCTCCGCCGACCGGGCCATGCGATGGATCTCGTCGATGAAGAGCACCTCGCCGGGCACGAGGCTCGACAGCAGCGCCGCGAGGTCGCCGGCGTGCTGGATCGCGGGGCCGCTGGACATGCGCAGCGGACGATCGCTCTCGTGGGCGACGATCATCGCCAGCGTGGTCTTGCCCAGGCCGGGGGGACCGGCGAGCAGGATGTGGTCTGCGGGCCGGGACTGGATGCGGGCCGCCTCCAGGAGGAGCTGCAGCTGCCCGCGCACCTTCTGCTGTCCGACGAACTCGCCGAGGCTCGACGGGCGGAGAGCGCCCTCGATGGCGAGTTCGGACTCGTCGGTCGGCTCGGTCGGATCGAGGGCGTCAGCCACGGCCCTGGCCTCCCTGCGCCGGGCCGAGCAGCGCGAGCGTGCGCCGCAGCAGCAGGGCCACGGAGGCTCGCTCGGCATCCGTGGCGTCCGTCGCCGTCTGGGTCGCCGCCTCCGCCGCGACCTTCTCGGACCACCCGAGGCCGACCAGAGCCACCGTCACCTGGGCGACGACATCGTCCCCTCCCGAGGCGGCGGGCGCCGACGGGGCGGCCACGGCCTGGACCTTGCCGGCGAGCTGCACGACGATGAGCTTCGCGGTCTTCGGTCCGATGCCGGAGACCCGCCGGAACGGTGCATCGTCCTCTGCGGTCACGGCCTCCGCGATCTGGTCGGCGGTGAGGTGCGACAGCACCCCGAGCGCCGACTTCGGGCCGACGCCGGTGACGCTGAGCAGCAGGGTGAAGATCTCCAGCTCGCCGCGGTCGGCGAAGCCGAACAGCGAGAGCGAGTCCTCCCGCACGATGAGGCTCGTGTGCAGGAGGAGCTTCTCCCCCACCGTCGCGGTGTGGGCGACATCGGCGGGGACGGCGACCGCGAAGCCCACGCCCCCGACGTCGATGATGACCTGGTCCGGCGTCGTGTGCAGCACGGTGCCGTGCAGAGAGAAGATCATTCCGTCAGTCTAGGAGCCGGCTCGTAGATATGTTCGAGCGACACGCTCCGCGTCGGCCCAGGCACGCTGCGCGGGAGTGAGGCCACCCTCCGTCCGACTCGTCGAGGGAGCGCCGCGGCGCCAGGCGTGACACAGGGCGATCGCCAGGGCGTCTGCCGCGTCCGCGGGCTGCGGAGGCGCGTCCAGCCGCAGGATCCGGGCGATCATCGCCTGGACCTGGCGCTTGTCTGCGGACCCGTACCCGGTCACCGCGGCCTTCACCTCGCTGGGCGTATGGGTCGCCGCCGGCAGGCCGGCCTCGGCCGCGATCAGGAGGGCGACCCCGCTCGCCTGCGCCGTGCCCATCACCGTGTGCGTGTTCTGCTGGGCGAACACCCGCTCGACCGCGACGGCATCGGGCCGGTGCTCGGCGATCGCGGCGCGGATCCCCGCAGCGATGATCGCGAGCCGGTCGCCGATCTCCGCATCCGGGGCGGAGCGGATGACCCCCACGTGCACCAACGTGCCGCGGCGGGCGCGATCGACGTCGACGATGCCGACACCGCACCGGGTGAGTCCGGGGTCGATGCCGAGCACGCGCAACGAAGTGGTCACCTGACCAGGCTAGGCCGCGCGCCGCGTCGCCGGCTCGCGCCGCGCCTACGCGTCGTCGTTCTCGAGCTCTGCCTGGACCTCGGGCGACAGATCGAAGTTGCTGAAGACGTTCTGCACGTCCTCGCTGTCCTCGAGCGCATCGATGAGGCGGAACACCTTGCGGGCGGTCTCGGCGTCGATCTCGACCTTGAGGTTCGGCACGAACTCGACGTCGGCCGACTCGTACTCGATCCCGGCGTCCTGCAGCGCGGAGCGGACGGCCACGAGGTCGCTCGCCTCGGTGATGACCTCGAAGCCCTCGGCGTGCGGCTCGATCTCCTCGGCGCCGGCCTCCAGCGCCGCCATCATGACGTCGTCCTCGGTCGTGCCCTCGGAACCGAGGACTATGACGCCCTTGCGGCTGAAGTTGTACGCCACGCTGCCCGGGTCGGCGAGGGTGCCGCCGTTGCGGCTGAGCGCGGTGCGCACCTCGGCCGCGGCGCGGTTCTTGTTGTCGGTCAGACACTCGATCATGAGGGCGACGCCGTTGGGCCCGTAGCCCTCGTACATGATCGAGGTGTACTCGACGGCCTCACCGCCGATGCCGGCGCCGCGCTTGATGGCGCGATCGATGTTGTCCTTGGGGACCGAGGTCTTCTTCGCCTTGAGCACCGCGTCGAAGAGCGTCGGGTTGCCCTGCAGGTCGGCGCCGCCCAGCTTGGCCGCGACCTCGATGTTCTTGATGAGCTTGGCCCAGGACTTCGCACGGCGCGCGTCGATGACGGCCTTCTTGTGCTTGGTCGTGGCCCACTTGGAATGCCCGGACATAAGTCTCCGCTCGTCGTCTGCGCCCCGGAACGCCGCCCAGGGCGTCGTCCAGTCTATCGAACCGTGCCGCGGCACCGCTGTTGTCCCGCTCGCGCAGGCGTTCGCGCGAGTTCAGGCACCTGCGCGCGGACGCGCCTGATCTCGCGCGCGGGCCTGAACCCACGACACCGTCAGCGGCGGGAGACCCGGTCGAGGAAGCGGCGGTGGAACCGCGTCTCGTTGGTGATCTCCGGGTGGAAGCTGAGTCCGAGCAATCCGTCCTGCTCCACTCCGACCACGCGACCGTCGGGCAGGGTCGCGAGTACCGAGGCCTGCGGCCCGACCGCCTCCACGACGGGTCCGCGGATGAAGGCGGCCGTCACCGGCTCGTCGAACGCGGGCACGGTCAGCTCGGCCTCGAACGATTCGGCCTGACGCCCGAACGCGTTGCGCCGCACGACCGCATCGAGTCCGCCGAAACTCTGCTGTCCGTCGATCGCGTCGACGACCTCATCGGCCAGCAGGATCAGCCCCGCGCAGGTGCCGAGCACCGGCATCCCGTCCGCGATCGCGTCGCGGATCGGCTGCTGCAAACCGAACAGCCGGGCGAGCTTGTCGATCACGGTCGATTCGCCGCCCGGGATCACCAGTCCGTCGACCAGGGCGAGCTCCTCGGGCCGACGGACCAGCGCCACATCGGCGCCGAGCGCCTCGAGGAGCGCGGCATGCTCTCGCACGTCCCCCTGAAGCGCGAGGACGCCGACGCGCGGGCTACCAGCCACGCTCGGCGAGGCGGTGCGGCGCAGGCAGGTCGCTGACGTTGATGCCGACCATCGCCTCGCCCAGGCCGCGCGAGACCTCGGCGATCACCTTCGGGTCGTCGAAGAACGTGGTGGCCTTGACGATGGCCTTCGCCCGCTCCGCGGGGTTGCCGGACTTGAAGATGCCGGAGCCGACGAAGACGCCGTCGGCTCCGAGCTGCATCATCATCGCCGCGTCGGCCGGGGTCGCGACGCCACCGGCGACGAAGAGCACCACGGGGAGCTTCCCGGTCTCGGCGATCTCCGCGACGAGCTCGTACGGTGCCTGCAGCTCCTTCGCGGCGACGAACAGCTCATCCTTCGGCAGCGCGGTCAGCGCGGCGATCTCTCCCCGGATCTTCCGGATGTGCTTCATCGCCTCGGAGACGTCACCCGTGCCGGCCTCACCCTTGGAGCGGATCATCGCGGCGCCCTCGTTGATACGACGCAGCGCCTCCCCCAGGTTCGTGGCTCCGCAGACGAACGGCACGGTGAAGCCGAACTTGTCGATGTGGTTCACGTAGTCGGCGGGCGAGAGCACCTCGGACTCGTCGATGTAGTCGACGCCGAGCTCCTGCAGCACCTGCGCCTCGACGAAGTGCCCGATCCGCGCCTTCGCCATGACGGGGATGGACACCGCGTCGATGATGCTGTCGATCATGTCCGGGTCGCTCATCCGCGAGACCCCGCCCTGCGCACGGATGTCCGCGGGGACACGCTCCAGCGCCATCACGGCGACGGCACCGGCGTCCTCGGCGATCTTCGCCTGCTCGGCGGTGACGACGTCCATGATGACGCCCCCCTTGAGCATCTCGGCGAGACCGCGCTTCACGCGTGCGGATCCGGTGGTGGGCTGCTCGGTCATGGGGGTCTCCTGTCGGATGATCCGAAATCGGTTTTGATCTAGATCAAAGGTAGCACTGTCCGATCCACCTAGAATCTCGGAGGAGGATCATGAGCGAGCAGATCAGGGGAACCACCGCGGCGGAGATAGCGGACAGCGTGCGCGCCCTCCGGGATCGCGGCACGCTCCGTCCCGGCGAGGTCCTCCCTCCCGTGCGCGAGCTCGCGGCGACGCTCGGCGTCAACCGCAACACCGCCGTCGCCGCCTATCGCCAGCTCGCCCAAGCGGGACTCGTGCACTCGCGCGGGCGCGCGGGCACGGTCGTCGCCGGCGTCGACGTCGTGCCGCAGGAAGGCTACGCGCCGGACACCGTGCTCCGCGACATCGGCACCGGCAACCCCGACCCGGCGCGCATCCCCGACCCGTCGCAGGCGCTCGGCACGATCGGTCGTCGTCCCGTGCTCTACGGGGAGCCGGTGATCGACCGCGGTCTCGAAGCGTGGGCGCGGGAGTGGATGGGCGCCGACCTCCCCGGTCACGACTTCCGGGTCACCGTGACCAGCGGTGCGGTGGATGCCGTGGAACGTCTGCTCGCGCAGGCGCTCATGCGTGACGACGCCGTGGCGCTCGAGGACCCCTGCTTCCTCGCGAGCATCCACACCGTGCGGCTGGGCGGATACCGGGCCATCACGGTGCCGGTGGACGAGGAGGGGATGACCGTCGACGGTCTCCGCGCCGCTCTGGACGCGGGCGTCCGCGCCGTCATCTGCACCCCGCGCGCGCAGAATCCGACGGGGGTGAGCCTCTCCCCCGCCCGCGCCGAGGCGCTGCGGGGCGTGCTCGCCGACCACCCCTATGTGCTCGTCATCGAGGACGACCACTTCTCTCTGCTCTCCCAGCGTCCCTACGAATCGCTGATCGGACCCGAGCACCGGCGATTCGCCCTGGTCCGCTCGGTGTCGAAGTTCCTCGGCCCTGACATGTGTCTCGCGCTCGCGGCGACCGACCCGGAGACGGCGGAGCGCCTCGCGATGCGGCTCAGCCCCGGTACCACGTGGGTCAGTCACCTGCTGCAGCGCCTCACGCTCGCCCAGCTCACCGACCCCGACGTCCGCGAGGAGATCGCGGAGGCGGGCCGGCACTACGCCGCGCGGAACGCCGCGTTCGCGGGACGCCTGCGCGCGGAGGGGATCGACGCGCCCGACCCCGACGGCCTGAGCCTGTGGGTCGGATTCGAGAAGCCCGCGCGCACCGTCGCCGACCACCTCATGCGGCGCGGCTGGCTCGCGCGCACCGGTGACGACTTCGCGCTCGACGAGCGCGCCGAGCCCTCGCATCACCTCCGACTCACCGTGCACGACCTCTCCGAGGACGACACGGAGACCCTCATCGCCGACCTCGTCGCCGCCGGACGATGATCACCCGACGCGGGCACCGCCCCGCCCAGAATGAAAGGGACCGGGTATGAAGATCCTGTCCATCCAGTCCGCCGTCGCGTACGGTCACGTCGGCAACTCCGCCGCCGTCTTCCCGCTGCAGCGCATCGGCGTCGAGGTGCTGCCGGTCTACACCGTGACGTTCTCGAACCACACCGGCTACGGCGCCTGGCGCGGCCCGCTGATCGACCCGACCGACGTCGGCGAGGTCATCACCGGCATCGAGGAACGCGGCGTGTTCGGTTCCATCGACGCCGTGCTCAGCGGCTACCAGGGCAGCGAGGGCATCGGCGACGTCATCATCGACGCGGTCTCCCGGGTGAAGGCGGCCAACCCGAATGCGCTGTACGCGTGCGACCCGGTCATGGGCAACGCCAAGTCCGGCTGCTTCGTGGCTCCGGCCATCCCGATCCTGCTCCGCGAACGCGTGGTTCCCGTGGCCGACATCATCACGCCGAACCAGTTCGAGCTCGGCTTCCTCACCGAGACCGAACCGGACACGCTCGAGTCGACCCTCGCCTCGGTCGACCTCGCGCGGGCGATGGGGCCGCGTACGGTGCTCGTCACGAGCGTCGAGCGGCCCGACCGCGAAGAGGGCACCATCGAGATGCTCGCCGTCGACGACGCGGGCGCCTGGCTCGTGCAGACGCCGCACCTGCCGATGAAGGCCAACGGCTCCGGAGACGTGACGGCCGCGCTGTTCACCGCGCACTACGTCGCCACCGGAAGCGCGCAGACCGCTCTGGAGCGCACCGCCTCGAGCGTCTACGACCTGCTTCAGGCCACGCTCGACTCGGGCGAGCGCGAGCTGCAGCTCGTCGAGGCGCAGGAGTTCTACGCGAACCCGCGGATGCAGTTCACCGCCCGCCAGGTGCGCTGACTCCTCCCCGACGCCGAGTCCCTGAGCGGGCCCGCGCTGGGTCCCTGAGCCTGCCGAAGGGCCTGAGCCTGTCGAAGGTGGGTCCCTGAGCCTGTCGAAGGGCCGGGTCACGACGCTTCGACAGGCTCAGCGACCCAGAGGCGGCTCAGCGACGCGACGGCTCAACGATCGGCGGCGGGCCAGGCCTCCGCGACGGCCTCCCGCACCTCACCGAGGAGCTGCGGGAGCGCCTTCGTCTTGGCGATGATCGGGAAGAAGTTCGCGTCCGAGCGCCACCGCGGCACCACGTGCTGATGCAGATGCGCGTCCACGCCCGCTCCGGCCACCGCTCCCTGGTTCATCCCGAGGTTGAAGCCGTCGCAGCCCGAGACCTCGCGGAGCACGCGCATCGCGGTCTGCGTGAGCGCACCGATCTCCGCGACCTCCTCGGGCGTCGCCTGGTCGTAGGTGGCGATGTGCCGGTACGGGCACACGAGCAGGTGCCCCGAGTTGTACGGGAACAGGTTCAGCAGCACGTAGGCGGTCTCCCCACGCGCCACGATGAGCCGCTCGGCATCCGGGTACTTCGGCGCCTCGCAGAACGGGCATTCCTCGCGCAGTGGTTCCGGCCCGGCCTGGATGTACGCCATCCGATGCGGGGTCCACAGCCGCTGGAACTCGTCGGGCACCCCGACGAGACGGGAGGCGTCCTCGAGGTCCGCCTCACCGCCCGTCATGCGAGGTCACCCGCCTTCAACACCAGCGCGTGCGAGGCGATGGCGGCGCTGATACGGCGCACCGCGTCGGCCACCGGCACGCCGTTCTCCTGCGTGCCGTCGCGGAAGCGGAACGACACCGTGCCGGCGGCGCGGTCCTGCTCCCCCACGATGAGGATGACCGGGACCTTCGCCGTGGTGTGATTCCGGATCTTCTTCTGCATGCGGTCGTCGGAGTGGTCGACGTCGGCCCGCACGCCCGCCGCGCGCAGCTGCGCGATGACGTCGTCCAGGTACTCGCCGTACTGCTCGGCCACCGGCACACCCACCACCTGGCTCGGCGCGAGCCAGAGCGGGAAGTCGCCGGCGTAGTGCTCGAGGAGGATCGCGAAGAAGCGCTCGACGGAGCCGAGGAGCGCCCGGTGGATCATCACAGGCCGGTGCTTCTGCCCGTCGGGACCGGTGTACTCCAGCTCGAAGCGGTCGGGCTGGTTGAAGTCGAGCTGGATCGTCGACATCTGCCACGTGCGGCCGATGGCGTCGCGGGCCTGCACCGAGATCTTCGGGCCGTAGAAGGCGGCGCCGCCCGGGTCGGCCACGAGCTCGAGACCGGACTCGATCGCGACCTCGCGCAGCGTGTCGATCGCCGTCGACCACTGCTCGGGCTCGCCGAGGAACTTCGGGTTGCCCTCTTCGTTCGTCGAGAGCTCGAGGTAGAAGTCGTTGAGGCCGTAGTCGCGGAGCAGGTCGAGGACGAGGTTCAGGTTGGTGGTGAGCTCCTCCTTGACCTGCTCCTGGGCGACGTAGATGTGCGCGTCGTCCTGGGTCAGGCCGCGCACCCGGGTCAGCCCCGAGAGCGTTCCGCTCTTCTCGTAGCGGTAGACCGTGCCGAACTCGGCCAGACGCAGCGGCAGCTCCCGGTAGGAGCGCCCGCGCGAACGGAAGATGAGGTTGTGGAACGGGCAGTTCATCGGCTTGAGGTAGTAGTCCTGGCCCTGGCGGGTGACGTTGCCCTCGTCGTCGACGACCTCGTCGAGGTGCATCGGGGGGAACATGCCGTCCGCGTAGGTCTGCAGGTGCCCCGACGTCATGAAGAGATCCTTCTTCGTGATGTGCGGGCTGTTGACGAGGTCGTAGCCGTTGCGCAGCAGGTGCTTGCGCAGGTTCTCCTCGATCTCGTAGCGGATGATGCCGCCCTTGGGATGGAAGACCGCCAGCCCCGAGCCGATCTCGTCCGGGAAGGAGAAGAGGTCCATCTCGGCGCCGAGCTTGCGGTGGTCGCGACGCTCGGCCTCGGCGATGCGCTCCTGGTAGGCGCGCAGCTCGTCCTTCGTCGGCCATGCGGTGCCGTAGATGCGCTGGAGCTGCGGGTTCTTCTCGCTCCCCCGCCAGTATGCGGCGGCGATGCGGGTGAGGTCCCAGCCGTTGCCGATCATGCGCGTGTTGGGCAGGTGCGGACCGCGGCAGAGGTCCTTCCAGACGACCTCGCCGTCACGGGTGGTGTTGTCGTAGATCGTGAGCTCGCCCTCACCCACCTCGACGGAGGCCCCCTCGGCGATCTCGGCAGCACCCTGGGTCCCTGAGCCTGTCGAGGGGCCCTTGAGCCCGATGAGCTCGAGCTTGAACGGCTCGTCCGCGAGCTCCGCACGAGCCTCCTCGTCCGTCACGACACGACGGACGAAGCGCTGGCCCTCGCGGACGATGCGCTGCATCTCCTTGGAGATCGCCCTGATGTCCTCCGGCGTGAACGGGGTGTCGACGCCGAAGTCGTAGTAGAAGCCGTCCGTGATGGGCGGACCGATGCCGAGGTTCGCCTGCGGGTTGATCCGCTGCACCGCCTGGGCGAGGACGTGCGCGGTCGAGTGACGCAGGATGTTCAGGCCGTCGGGGCTGTCGATCGTGACGGGCTCGACGTCGTCGGTCTCGGTGACCGTCGCGGCGAGGTCCTTGAGGACGCCGCCGACGCGCATGGCGACGACGTTTCGGTCAGAGAACAGGGCGAAGCCGTCGGTCGGCTGGGCGTTTTCAGGCACTGATCACTCCATCTGGGTCTGCATCTAGGCTACTCGTCCGCTCGCGGGTCGCCGACCGTCACGCAGCGGTCTCCGACGGCGAATCCGTCGCCGTCGGCGCGAAGATGATGATCGCCGCCCCGGCCAGCGCCACCACGGAGCCGATGACGTCCCACGAGGTGGGGCGGAATCCGTCGACGATGACGCCCCAGGCGAGGGAGCCGGCGATGAAGATCCCGCCGTACGCGGCCAGGACGCGACCGAAGTTCGCATCCGGCTGGAGAGCCGCGATGAATCCGTAGGCACCGAGCGCCATGACCCCGAGGACCGCGAACAACCAGCCTCTCTCCTCCTTCACCGCCTGCCAGATGAGCCAGGCGCCGCCGATCTCGGCGATGGCGGCGAGGAGGAAGAGGACGGTGATGCGCAGCACGGTCATCGCCTCAGTGTGGCAGGCACGGCGTCCGACGGGGACGGTAGCGTGGGCGCATGACACGGACGATCGCCCGCTGGCTCCTCGCTCTCGCCCTCGGCGCGATGGGCGTGCTGCACTTCACGCAGACACGCGGGTTCCGGGTCGTCGTGCCGGACTGGGCGACGCGCCTCACCCGGATGGACAAGGACGCGATCGTCCTGGCGTCCGGTGCGGCCGAGGTCGCGCTCGCGGCGGGGCTGGTGGCGCTGCCCCGCGAGCGCCGACGGGTGGGAGTGGCGACGGCGGGTTTCTTCGCCGCGGTCTTCCCCGGCAACTGGCATCAGTGGCGCACCGGGCGATCGACGCCGGGGCTCGACACGGACCGGCGTCGGTTCGGCCGCCTGTTCCTGCAGCCGCTGCTGGTCGCCTGGGCGCTGTGGGCGACCCGATGACGTCGCCCTCGATCGTCTGGTTCCGCGACGATCTCCGCCTGGCCGACAACCCCGCGCTGCGCGCCGCCGTCGAGCGCGACGAACCGATCATCGCCCTCTTCGTCCTCGACGAGGAGTCCCCCGGCGTCCGTCCGCTGGGCGGCGCGGCGCGCTGGTGGCTGCACCATTCGCTGGCCTCGCTCGCCGAGCGGCTGCAGGAGAAGGGGGCGACGCTGGTGCTACGGCACGGGCCCGCCGACCGGATCGTCCGGGAGCTGGTCGCCGAGTCGGGCGCCGGAGCGGTCTTCTGGAACCGCCGCTACGGGGCGGCCGGGCGCGAGATCGACGCGGGGCTGAAGGCGACGCTGCGCGACGACGGCCTCCAGGTCGCGTCTTTCGCGGGGTCGCTCCTGCACGAGCCGTGGACGGTCACCACCGGGAGCGGCACGCACTATTCCGTCTTCACGCCGTTCTGGCGGGCCTGTCTGGCCCTTCCGGCCCCGCGCGCCCCGCTCCCCGAGCCCCGCGAGCTTCGCCGCGCCGGCCGGCGGCTCCGCTCCGATCCGCTCGACGACTGGGGCCTGCTGCCGACCGCCCCGGACTGGGCGGGCGGACTCCGCGAGACGTGGGAGCCCGGCGAGCCCGCCGCACGCCGCCGGCTGCGGCACTTCCTCGCCGAAGACCTCCGCACGTACGATCGCGCTCGCGACGCCCCGGCCGCCGGTGCCACCTCACGGCTGTCTCCGCGACTGCGCTGGGGCGAGCTCAGCCCCTTCACCGTGTGGCACGAGGCGATCGACGTCGACGGGGCCGGCGGATTCCTCTCGGAGATCGGCTGGCGCGAGTTCGCCTGGCACACGCTGTTCCACTTCCCGGATCTCGCGACGAAGAACCTGCGGCGCGAGTTCGACGCGTTCCCGTGGCCTCCCCTGGACCCCGCGCGGCTGGAACTCTGGCAGCACGGCGAGACCGGAGTCCCCCTCGTCGACGCGGGCATGCGCGAGCTCTGGCACACCGGGTACATGCACAACCGGGTGCGGATGGTCACGGCATCGTTCCTCGTCAAGAACCTCCTCATCGACTGGCGGCTCGGCGAGGAGTGGTTCTGGGACACGCTGGTGGACGCCGACGACGCGAGCAACCCCTTCAACTGGCAGTGGGTCGCGGGTTCCGGCGCGGACGCCGCCCCGTACTTCCGCGTGTTCAACCCGGAGCTGCAGGCCAAGAAGTTCGACGGCGAGGGGCAGTACGTGGGGCGCTGGGCCGCAGACGCCCCCGCCGAGCCGATCGTCGACCTCGGCGAGACCCGCAAGGCAGCGCTCGCGGCCTACGACGTCGTGAAGCGCTCCGGCGCACCGCGGAGCTGACGCCCGGCTCACGCCCGCGGCGACCGCCGCCGCATGGCAGACTGGTGCCCGTGAGCCCGTCCCGCAAGCCCGCCGTCGTGCGGGGCTTCGCGACCTCGTCGCTCGCGATCTTCGTGGCTCTCGCCGGTCACGTGAGCGGCGGCGGAGAGATGCCGGGTCCTCTGGGCATCCTGGTGCCCTGGCTGTTCGCCTTCATGGTCAGCGTGCTCCTCGCCGGGCGGACGCTCTCCCTCACCCGGCTCACCCTCTCGGTGGCCGTGAGCCAGTTCCTCTTCCACGTGCTCTTCGTGCTCGGCACGGTCAGCGCGTCCGGCGTGGCTGTCCGTCACGTGCACGGCGCTCCGCTCGTGCTCCCCGCGGCCGAGGGCACGGCCGTCGTCGCGACCGCCGACGCCTCGATGTGGCTCGGGCACATCCTCGCCGCCCTCCTCACCGTGACGGCGCTCCACCGCGGGGAGCGGCTGCTCCTCACCCTGCGCGCTCTCGCCGTCCGAATGGTCCGCTGGGTGCGTCGGCGTGCGGATGCGACGCTCGCCCCGCGCGCCGCTGCTTCTCCGTTCCGCCTCGCCGGGCTCTTCCTCGTGCCGGCGGGCCGTGGTCTTCGCCTCCTCACTCCGCTTCTCGGGCGCGCCCCGCCCTCTCTCCCCGCGCTCTGATCCGCGCCCGCGGCCTCCCGCCGTGCGGTGCGTCCTCGCGCCGTCCCCGATGACGCGCGCGTCCGAACGCAGGTACCCGCGTCGCTCGGCGACGTCTGAAGAGAGGCTCTTCCATGTCCCCTGTCCGCAGATTCGCGGTCGGGGCGGTGCTGGCGGCTGTCGCGATCCTCGCGACGGCGGCGCCGGCGACCGCCCATGACCAACTCATCGAGAGCAGCCCCGCCGACGGGGAACGGCTCGACACCGCGCCCGTCAGCGTCACGATGACGTTCTCGGGCGAGCTCCTCGTCCTCGACGAGTCGACCGCCGGGGCCGTCGTCCTCGTCGTCGACGCGGAGGGCGAGGACTGGGCGACGGGCGAGGTGGAGGTGCGCGGACGGAACGTCACCGCTGCCCTCCTGCCCGACATGCCGGACGGCGGGTACCAGGTGCGCTGGCAGGTCGTCTCCGAGGACGGGCACCCGATCGCGGGGGTCATCCCCTTCGCCGTCGGAGACGCCGTTCCGCTGGAGTCGACAGGGAACCCGGAGCCGACCGCGTCCGCCACGGGCGGATCGTCGACCGCATCGGATCAGAACGCAGACGAGACGGGCGGCCCGGTCCGGGTCATGCTCGTCGGCGGGGCGGGCGCGGCACTCGCCGTCGCCGCCTTCGCCGTCCTCCTCATCCTCCGCCGCCGTCGCGCGGCCGCCGTGCCGCCGGAATCCGGCGACGACACGGCAGAGAACTCCTGAAAGGCATCATCGTGAACACTCGCACTTCCCTCCCCCGCCTCGGCGCGGCGATCGTCCTCGCGCTCGTCGCGCTCACCGGGTGCACCGCGCCCACGGCAGAGACGCCGACCAGTGCCCCCGCCGGTGACGATCTCCGGATCGACGACGCCTGGGTCAAGGCCGCCGACGACGGCATGTCCGCGGCTTTCGGCGTGCTCGTCAACGAGGGCGAGGAGGACGTGACGGTGACATCGGTCGCCTCCGCCGCCTCGCCGATGATCGAGCTGCACGAGACCGTGGAGAACGAGGCCGGGGAGATGGTCATGCGGGAGATCGCCGGGGGCTTCGTCGTCCCCGCCGGCGGCAGCCTCGCCCTCGAGCCCGGGGGGAATCACATCATGATGATGGACCTCTCCGAGCCTCTGGAAGCCGGTGACGAGGTCGCTTTCACCGTCACCCTGTCGGACGACTCCACGTTCGAGTTCGCCGCGCCGGTGAAGGACTACTCCGGCGCGAACGAGAACTACGACGGCGCCGACGACCACGAGGGCATGGACCACTGATGTCCGCGCGCGTCTCGGGCGCGCGCACCGGCCGCACCGGCTCGACCCGGCGGCAGTTCCTCCTCGGAGGGGCTGTCGCCGGTGTCGGCGCCGCCGTCGCGGTCGGGGCCGACCTCGCCCTCACGCGAGCGGACACGGAGGCTCCCGCGGCCCCCGCTCCGCTCAACGGCTCCCTCACCGTCCCGTTCCACGGTGTCCATCAGGCCGGGATCGACACCCCTGCCCAGGCGCACGGCTCGTTCGTGGCGCTCGACCTCCGGCCGGAGGTCGACCGCGACGGACTCCGCCGGCTCCTGCGTATCCTCACGGACGACGCGGCGCGGCTCACCCAGGGACGATCGGCGCTCGCGGACTCGGAGCCGGAGCTCGCACTCGCCCCGGCCCGGTTGACCGTCACGTTCGGCTTCGGCCCGACTCTCGTGGCACGGGCCGGCGGCAGCAGTCCGTCCTGGCTCGCTCCGCTGCCCGCCTTCCGCGTGGACCGCCTGCAGCCGGAGTTCTCGGATGGGGACCTGCTCCTCCAGCTCGCCGCCGACGACCCTCTGACCGTCGCGCACGCGCAGCGCATGCTCCTGAAGGACGCGCGCGGCTTCGCGACCGTGCGATGGATCCAGCAGGGCTTCCGCCGGGCCCACGGCACCGAGCGCCCGGGCACGACCATGCGCAATCTCTTCGGCCAGGTCGACGGCACGAGCAATCCGCAGCCGGGGACCGACGACTTCGACCGGGTGGTCTGGAGTGGGGACGGCTGGCTGGCCGGCGGCACGGGCATGGTCCTGCGCCGCATCCGCATGGACCTCGACACCTGGGACCGCCTGGATCGCGGAGGCCGCGAGGCCTCGGTGGGGCGGACGCTCCGCGACGGTGCGCCGCTCACGGGGACGTCGGAGTTCGACGAGCCGGACTTCGACGCGACGACGGCCATCGGGTTCCCGGTCATCCCGGCGTTCGCGCACATCCGGCGCGCTCGCGGGGACGGGACGGAGCGCATCTTCCGCCGGGCGTACAACTACGACGAGCGCCCGGCCGGAGACGGCGTCTCCGAATCCGGGCTGCTCTTCGCCGCGTTCCAGGCCGACGTCGCGCGGCAGTTCGTCCCCATGCAGCAACGGCTCGACGAGCTCGACCTGCTCAACGAGTGGACGGTCCCGATCGGATCCGCCGTGTTCGCGATGCCCCCGGGGTGCGCGGAGGGCGGCTACATCGGAGAGACGCTGCTCGACTGAGGTGCGGGGTCAGTGGGGTCCGCGTCGCCGGGCGGCGGCGACCGCGGGCCCCACGCCGTCCAGCACGGGTTCTCCGTGGCACGTCAGGACGACTCGCGCGCTCGTCCGTGCCAGGGTGTCCAGCGACTCCATCGCCTCCGTGGTGTCGGCCGTGGCCGCCCTGGCGACGATCTGAGGCCCCGTCTCGCCGGTGTACGGGTCGAGCGTCACGAGGGCGTCGCCGGCGATGAGCACCCCGGACTCCTCGAACAGGTATGCGCAGTGCCCTTCCGTGTGCCCGGGAGTCCACAGCGCGATCGGGGTCCCAGGGGCGTCGATCGGATGCTCGTGCCTCACGCGCGGCTGCGCCTCGACGCCGCGGACGTTCAGGGCTCCGGCGAGTGCCATCCGGGTGATCGTCGGGATCCCCCGCGGATGGGTGAGCACGTAGGGGACGCGCGGTGAGGCCGGACGGTAGCTGTACGGGTGACGGGCCAGCTGTGCGTCGCGAGGGTGGACGAACACGGAGACCCCCTCCTCGTGCAGCCGGCACGCGACACCGACGTGGTCGAAGTGCCCGTGCGTCAGGACGACCGCATCGATGTCTGTCTCTTTCGCCCCGAGGTGACCGAGCAGGTCGCGCAGCACGCCTCTGCTGCGCGGCAGTCCCGCATCGAACAGCGTCAGCCCGTCCGCGGTCTGCACGAGGTAGCAGTTGACGTCCGCCACGCTGATGCTGAAGAAGCCGGGAACGACCTCCGTCCACTGCCGCCCTCTGCTCATCCCCGGTCCTCCTCGTCGTCGGCGGGTCCGCGCCCGGCATCGAAGTTGCGCTCGTACCGCTCCCTGGCCTCGAGCAGCACGTGTGCGCCGATCACGGCGATCGGCTCCACATCCGTCAGCAGCGGCTCGCAGTCCGGGCCGCGGCCGCAGTGCTCGCCCCGGAGGACCCAGGCGATGCGCTGCGGATCCTGCTCGGCGAGGTGCCGGTACTGGCAGAGTTGGCGCGCCAGCCAGTCCTCCAGGGGACGTGTCCACCACCGCTCGGCGTCGAGAGGATTGACGGAGAGCCCGGGGAGCTCCAGTCCGCTCTCGGTGTCGACGCTGGAGCGGCGGGCGTCCGCGTCCGGTCCCTCGGAGTAGCGGACGTGCAGACCGGGGCATGCGCGGACGACCGCGGCCAGCTGCGCCAGGTGGTCGATGCGTCGCAACCCGATCGCGGCGTCGCGATCGGGAGCCGGGACGGGCCCGCAGGTGCGGTCGAGAGCAGCATCGGTCATGGCCCGAGCGTAAGAAGCGGCCGTGACGACGCCGAGGGGGATTGACAATCCGGGCTTGGAGCTCATCATCGCCGGAGCGGCCGCGGACGCGCGAGAAGTTACCGCGCCGCTTCCGCCGCGTCAATGCCCTCTCAGCCCGCGCCCCGGGGTTCTACCTTCGGGCAACCGCACCCACCTTGGAGGGGATCATGAGCGACACCACCCGCACCACCCGCTACGCCGAGACACCGATCCAGAAGACGGCGCTGACCGTCGGCATCGTCTTCCTCATCGTCGGCATCGCCGGCTTCATCCCGGGCCTGACCCACTCGGCCGAACACCTGCACGGTGCCGGAGCAGCATCGGAGGCCCTGCTCCTCGGCCTCTTCCAGGTCTCGGTCCTGCACAACGTCGTGCACCTGCTGTTCGCCGTCGCGGGCATCGCGCTCGCCGCCTCGCCGCGCGCCTCCCGCCTCTACCTCATCATCGGCGGGCTCGCGTACCTCGTCGTCTGGCTGTACGGCCTCATCGCGGTCGGCAACGAGCAGCTGAACTTCCTGCCGG
Source organism: Microbacterium sp. HSID17254 (assembly GCF_003989315.1). NCBI lineage: Bacteria > Bacillati > Actinomycetota > Actinomycetes > Micrococcales > Microbacteriaceae > Microbacterium > Microbacterium sp. HSID17254. The sequence continues at coordinate 148,536 of NZ_RBLT01000003.1, read as the reverse complement.
TGAACAACGCCGACAACTGGCTCCACCTCGGTCTCGCGATCGGCATGGTGCTGCTGGGCATCTTCGTCAGTCGAGAGCCGCGCGTCCCGCGGAACGGCGCAGGCACCGCGCGCGTCTGACCCCCGCACCCCCAGACGGGACGCCTCCTCCTCGCCTCGCGGAGGGGGCGTCCCGTCTGTCGTCGCGCCCTACGCCGCGTCGAGGGTGCCGGTGACCGCGCTGCCTGCCGGCTCCGGCACGAGATACAGGCCGCTCGGCGAGTTTGCCGTGTATGCCAGCGCGTCAACCCAGGCCCGGTTGACCTCCGGCTGGCGGCTGCCCACGTACTTGAACACCATGGAGCTCCCGGCATGGATCCAGACGGTGATCCGTCCGCCCCCGATGCTGGCGTCCTCCTTCCAGGTGTACGGGAAGGGCTCGCCCCGCCGGAGCTTCGCGGTCATCACGAGCTGCAGATGTCGCAGTGCGCGATCCTCGACCTCGATCTTGGCGCTTCCTTCGTAGATGAATCTGCCCATGTCCGCCCTCCTGAGATGATCGCCACGGAATCTCGTCCCACGGAGGTGCGATCGTCGATCGCCGGTGGTGATGTCCGTCCACCCTGTCAGCGGCACCGCCTCGGGCAGACCGAAGACACCGATGTGCGGACGGGAAACGAACAGATCGTGCGAGCGGTGTCCACTCTCGCGGTCACCCCTCCGCCGGCTGCACCGCGTTCCCCCAGACCCAGCAGCGATACGTGCGCTCGCCGGCACGGAACTCGATGCCCGCCGCGAGCGGAGTGGAGCGGACGACCTTGGCCTCCACGCGGATCGCCTCCGGGCCGAATCGCACCCACGCCCGCACCCGCCGCTGGAGCGCGTGCGGATAGACGGTGATGGCGGACTCGCGCAAGGCGAGTTCGCGATCGGACAGGGACTGCAGGGGGCCGCGGCGTGCGGCGGCCTCGATGGCCTGATGCTGCGACCGCATGTCGTTGTACGCGGAGAGCGCGCGACCCGAGTTCCCCACACCGGCTCCTTCCTCCGGCCTCCTCCAGGATACCGATATTCGAACACATCTTCGAACTCGATTCCCGCGGCACCGACACGCAGATCAGCACCGATGTCGCAGAGCTCTGCCGTGAGGCTGCGACCTCGCGCGGATCTGCGACCCCACGCGGGGGAAGGATGACCCGCGGCCAAGAAAAAACCCCCGGCAGAACCGGGGGTTTCAGGTGGTGCGCGATACTGGGATCGAACCAGTGACCTCTTCCGTGTCAGGGAAGCGCGCTACCGCTGCGCCAATCGCGCCCGTTGGGGCTATTCAGTTTTCCCGTGAGGTGGCGACGGGATTCGAACCCGTGTAAACGGCTTTGCAGGCCGGTGCCTAGCCGCTCGGCCACGCCACCGTGTGGATTGACCCCACGTGCCGCCGATCTTCGAGAAGATCTACTGCACTCGAGCGGATGACGAGACTCGAACTCGCGACCCCAACCTTGGCAAGGTTGTGCGCTACCAACTGCGCTACATCCGCATTTCGTTCCCGGTTGTCCCGGGCACTTATGAAACATTAGCCGATGATCCGCGCTCCGCCAAACCCGTGGCGAATCTCGCGCGTGTCTCCCCGACTGGTCATCGAGGCGCTCGCGGGTCGGGTAGTATCGGTTGACGTACCCCGCGGGTATGGGCGATTGGCGCAGTTGGTAGCGCGCTTCCTTCACACGGAAGAGGTCATCGGTTCGAGTCCGGTATCGCCCACAGAATCCCTCCGAAGGCCCCGATCATCCGGGGCCTTCGGTGTTTCCACCGGTCACAGGACCCTGCCGTCCCCCGGTCGCGAGACCCGCAGCCACCGATAGCCGTACGCGGGAAGCTCCAGCTCCACCCCGCCGTCGTCGTCGAGGGGCACGCGCCGCGCGTCGAGGAGGTCGACCAGGGTCGTGCCCGCGGGCTCCTCCCCCAGTCGGAACCGCGTCGTCGCCGGCCGTTCCGCGAAGTTGTGGACGGCGATCGTGCGCCCGACATCCGCCTCCAGGGAGTGCACCAGCAGGGCGTCCTGCGGCTGGTCGATGACGCGGAACATCCCCCACCCGAGCTCGGGCGACACCCGGTAGCGCGCGGTCAGGTCGCGGATGAAGTGCAGCAACGATCCCCGGTCCTCGAGCTGCGCGGCGGCGTTCACGTGCGTGGGCGCGTACCCGTCCGTCGGCACCGGCGCGACCAGCCGGGAGGGGCGCGCGTCGGAGAAGCCGCCGTTGCGATCCGCCGACCACTGCATCGGGGTGCGCACGGCCTGCCGCCCCTCGATGGCGATGTTCTCGCCCATCCCGATCTCCTCGCCGTAGAACAGCACCGGGGTTCCGGGGAGGGTGAAGAGCAGGCTGTAGGCCATCCGGATCCTCCGGGGATCGCCTTCCAGCATCGGCGGGAGGCGCCGGGTGACCCCGCGCCCGAACACCCGCTGCCGCTCGTCCGGAGCGAAGGCCTCGAAGACCTCCTCGCGCTCGGCGTCGCTCAGCTTGTCGAGGGTGAGCTCGTCGTGGTTCCGGAGGAAGTTCGCCCATTGCACCTCGGGCCCGAGGACCGGGCGGGCCGTGAGCGCCTCAACGAGTGGCGCGGGATCGCGGCGGGCGAGCGACAGATAGAGCGCCTGCATCGCCACGAAGTCGAACTGCATGGTCAGCTCATCGCCGTGCGCACCCCCGAAGTACGCCCGCTGCTCCTCGTACGGCAGGTTGACCTCGCCCAGCAGGATCGCCTCACTGGACCGCCGCTGCAGGAAGCGCCGCATGTCGCGCAGCAGCTCGTGCGGGTCGGGGAGGTCGGACGTCTTCGGGACCTCGAGGAGGAACGGCACCGCATCGACCCGGAACCCCGAGATGCCGAGCTGCAGCCAGAACCCGATCACCTTCGCGATCTCATCTCGGACCACGGGGTTGGCGATGTTGAGGTCGGGCTGGTGCTCGTAGAAGCTGTGCTGGTACCACTGCCCCGACTTGTCGTCCTTCGTCCAGATCCCGTCGGCCTGCCCGGGGAACACCGTGTTCTTCTCGCCCTTCGGCGGTGCATCGTCCCGCCACACGTAGTAGTCGCGATAGGGCGAGTCGACGCTGCGGAGCGCCGCGCGGAACCACGGGTGACGGTCGGAGGTGTGGTTGACGACGAGGTCGACGATCACGCGGATGCCGCGGTCGCGGGCGGTGCGGATCACCTCCACGAGGTCGCCGTGGGTGCCCAGACGAGGGTCCACGCCGTAGAAGTCGCTGACGTCGTAGCCGTCGTCGAGGTCGGGCGAGGGATAGAACGGCATGAGCCACAGGCACGTCACACCGAGCTGCGACAGGTAGTCGATCCGCTGCGCGAGGCCGCGGAGGTCGCCGACGCCGTCGCCGTCCGCGTCCAGGAAGGTCTCCACGTCGAGGCAGTAGACGACGGCCGTCTTCCACCAGAGGTCGCTCGTGTCGGTGATCTTCATGTGCGCTCCCTCAGGGCGGGCAGGATCTCGGAGGCGGCCGCCTTCAGGAACCCGGTCTGCTCGCGGCCCACGTGGTGCAGGTAGATCCGGTCGAAGCCGATGCCGACGAGCTCCGCCAGTCGTCCCGCGAGGGAACGGGCGTCATGATCGACGAGGACCGCCTTGCGCAGCCCCGCTTCGTCGACCTCGCCCACCGCGGCGTCGAAGTCCTCCGGCTGCTCGATGTTCCACGCGAGCGGCGGGGTGACCACTCCCTGCCGCCACTGCTCCTTCGCGGTCGCGTACGCCTCGGCATCGTCGGCACCCCAGCTCACGTGCGTCTGCAGGATGCACGGCCCCTGTCCCCCGGCCGAGCGGTAGGCCTCGACCACCCTCCGGAGCGCGGACGGCTCCTGGGCGACGGTCGCGAGCCCGTCCGCCCACCCGGCCGCCCACTCCGCGGTCTCCGCGCTGACCGCGGTGGCGAAGAGGGGTGGCGGCTGCGCCGGCCGGGTCCAGATCCGCGCGCGGTGCACGCGCACGAGACCGTCATGGTCGACCTCCTCTCCGGCCAGCAGCCGGCGGATCACGTCCACGCTCTCGCGCAACCGCGCGTTCCGGACGTCCTTGGCGGGCCAGACGTCGCCGGTCACGTGCTCGTTCATGGCTTCCCCGCTGCCGAGCGCGGCCCAGAATCGTCCGGGGAACATCTCCTCCAGCGTCCCGAAGGCCTGAGCGACGATCGCCGGGTGGTATCGCTGTCCCGGCGCGTTGACCATGCCGATCGGGAAGCGGGTGCGGGCCAGCGCCGCGGCGATCCAGCTGAACGCGAATCCCGACTCCCCCTGCTCGGGCAGCCACGGGGCCAGGTGATCGGAGCACATCGCCCCGTCGAAGCCGGCCCACTCCGCGCTGACGACCGCGTCGAGCAAGGCGCCGGGCGGGATCTGCTCATGGGAGGCGTGGAATCCGATGAAGACCATAGGCCGAGTCTGGCAAGCGACGACGCCCCACGGCAGTGGTTGACAGAAGCGCCGGGTACTGGCAGGTACGGCCGATGTCCGAGGGCGGACGTAGGCTGCACCGGTGCCGAAACCCCGCCTTCTCCCCGGACCCTGCCCGCTCTGCGGCGGTCTCACCGGGCTGCGGACGGACGATGCCTGGCATTGCGCGCTCTGCGGCTGGCGCTATGGGGACTCCCCCGACCCCGACCTGCCGTTCCCGCGGATCGACGTCGTGTACTACCTCCGGTACGACCGCAGGGTGAAGATCGGCACGAGCAGGCAGCCACGGCGCAGACTCGCGAGCATCCGTCATGACGAGCTCCTCGCCTTCGAACGGGGCGACCGGGTGCGCGAACAGCAGCGTCACCGCGAGTTCGCCTCCGCGCGCGAAGGCGGCGAGTGGTTCACCCTGACGCCCGAGATCCGCGCTCACATCGCCCGCTTGCAGCAGGACGGCGACCCCTGGCACCAGTACGCCCGCTGGCTCAGCGCCGCTCTCCGGGGCTGAGCCGCCTATCACCACGCGCCGGATCGCACCAGGGGATCCCGTCCTTCGCGGACGGCAGGCAGACTCGCCGATGAACGGGCGCACCCGGCGCCCCGCGTGAGAGGATCGGACATGAACGGACGAGAGAACATCCCCGCCGACGACGTCAGCGCGCAGGATCCGCTCGCCGGCGACGGGAGCGGCGACCCGAACAGCGACCGCCAGTTCCTGCAGGATCTGCCTCCCGCCCAGGTCGACACCGAGCAGCAGCAGGAGCATCAGGCCGAGGCCGACGACGAGGAGTAGTCCTCGCGACGACGAGGGGCGACCGGATCGGCATCCGGTCGCCCCTCGTCGTGTCCGGCGTCAGGCAGTCGCGGCGCGTCCGCGGGTGCTCTGCGGCTGCGGCTGGGAGAACAGCACGACGACGATGACGGCGGCACCGACGACGACGTGCGGGAGCCAGACGTTCAGCGCCTCGCCCGCGAAGCCGAACAGCCACGGCGACAGGGCGAGGAAGAGGCTCGCGACGATGTCGAAGACGAGGTGCACGGGCATGGGGATCAGACCGAACGGACCCCACTCGTACTTCGTGAAGAGGCTGTAGACGATGAGGCCGACGCCGAGGACGATCGGGATGACGACGGGGGCTCCGCCCATGCCGGCGAAGCCGAAGAGCCAGGGCGCGGCGATCAGAGCGACTCCGACGACGTAGTCGAGAACTCCATGGACCTTGGTGGGGATGAAACGCATGATTCCTCCTTGGGTGCCGCCGGCGGCGACTCACAGGAAGGTTCGGAGCCCTGCCCCCATCGGATGGGAACGCGGCATCCGCCTCAGCTCTGTGCCCACCCGTATCGCCGCTGGAGCGCCGCAGCGACCCGGGCGTACCGGGTACGGTCCAGGGCCGCTGCCTCCCGGCGGAGACCACGCTCGTGGACGCTGTAGAGCTGTTCGATGTCGACCCAGGACTCGCGGCCCTGCCCGTCCCACTCCCCGCTCCCGATCGAGAGGTAGTCGCGGTCGCCGTCGTGCGGCCGGCTGGTCATCCGCACCGCGTACACCCGTTCGGAGGACTGCCGCCCGATCACCAGCACCGGTCGGTCCTTGCCTCGGCCGTCGTTCTCCTCGTACGGCACCCAGGTCCAGACGACCTCGCCCGCATCCGGGGCCCCGTCCCGCTGCGGCGCGTAGGACACGCGGACGGCCGGCATGCGCCCGGCATCGAGCCGCACGGTCTCGGTCCCGCGGGCGCGTCCCGGCTCGACGCCGGCATCCGATGCCGACCGCCGCTCGCGCTCCTCGGCCGTCCGCAGACGCGCGTCCGGGCGCCGCGGACCGGGAGAGGTCCGCGACGCCCGGGGGGAGCCCACTGCTCGGCGCAGGAGATCCGCGAGTGTCTTCAGGATGCCGTTGCTGGTCGTGCCCACACGGTCACCCTAACCGTCGTCACGCGTTCGCGAGAGCGTAGCCCTCCTCGCCGTGGACGACCTGGTCGACACCGGCGATCTCGTCCTCGTTCGTGATGCGGAACCCGATCGTCTTCTGGATCACGAAGCCGATCACCCAGGCGACCACGAAGGAGTAGATCAGCACGCCGGCGGCGGCGATCACCTGGACGGCGAGCTGGCGGGCGTCGCCGCCGACGAACAGGCCGGTGCCGGTCGCGAAGAAGCCGAGGTACACGGTGCCGATGAGACCGCCGACGAGGTGGATGCCGACCACGTCGAGCGAGTCGTCGAAGCCGAGGCGGAACTTCAGCTCCACTGCGAGGGCGCAGACGATGCCGGCGACCGCGCCGAGCAGGAGGGACCACCCGGGAGTGAGGTTGGCGCACGCCGGGGTGATCGCCACGAGACCCGCCACCGCACCGGAGGCGGCTCCGACGGAGGTGGGCTTGCCGTCCTTGATGCGCTCGATGAGGATCCAGCCGAGGATCGCCGCCGCCGTCGCGCCGAGCGTGTTCAGGCCGATGAGGCCGACGCCGCCCATGTCCTCGGCGAGCCACTCCGCACCGGCGTTGAAGCCGAACCAGCCGAACCACAGCAGGGCGGCGCCCAGCAGCGTCAGCGGCACGTTGTGCGGCTTGAGGATGCCCTTCTGGAAGCCGATGCGCTTGCCGAGCACCAGGGCGAGGGCCAGCGCCGCGGCGCCCGCGTTGATGTGCACCGCGGTGCCGCCGGCGTAGTCGATCACGCCGATGCCGCTGTCCTCGCCGAACAGGGTGGTGCCGAGGTTCATGATCCAGCCACCGCCCCAGACCCAGGCGGCGACCGGGAAGTAGCCGACCGTGGCGAAGACGCCCGCGAAGATCAGCCAGCTGCCGAACTTCGCCCGATCGGCGATCGCCCCGGAGATGAGGGCGACGGTGATGATCGCGAAGGTGGCGCCGTACGCGACGCTGAGGAGGGCGACGTTCGACCCCTCACCCGAGGCGAGGCTGGACAGGCCGATGTCCGCGAACGGGTTGCCCGCGAAGGCCGTCGGGCTGTCCACGGCGCTCATCGAGAAGCCGAAGAGAATCCACAGCACGGCGACGAGTCCGATCGAGCCGAAGCTCATCATCATCATGCTGACGACGCTCTTCGCCTTGACGAGACCGCCGTAGAAGAACGCGACGCCGGGCGTCATGAGCAGCACCAGTGCCGTCGCGGTGATCGCCCACGAGATGTTGCCGGGAGCATCCATAGGAAAACCTCACATCCGAAGTAGTTGAGAGCTTCAGTGTGACCACGGGCGATTTCGCCCATGCGTGAGGTTTGTTTCCCCGCGGTTACAGCCCGGCTCCGCGTGTGAACATCGCGTTACGCGGGCCTGCGGGCTTACGCAGAATGCGTGAGCGCGTTGAGCCGGGAGATGGCGCGCAGGTACTTCTTGCGGTAGCCGCCGGCGAGCATCTCGTCGGAGAACACGGCGTCGAGCCCGAGGCCCGTCGCGAGGATCGGGATCTGGGCGTCGTAGACGCGGTCGACGAAGGCGACGAACCGCAGGGCCTCGGACTGGTCGGTGAGCTGGCGCACGCCCCGCAGCCCCACCCGGTGCAGGCCGTCGATGAGCCGGATGTAGCGCGAGGGGTGCACCTGCGCCAGGTGCCGGATGAGGTCGTCGAACGCGTCGTCAGAGACGGCGCCGTCCGCCGCGGCGGCGTCCACGGCGGCGCTGTAGGCGGCATCGTCCAGCGCCACGGCGTGACCGTCGATCGCGCGCTGCCGGAAGTCGACGCCGTCGATGCGCAGGGTCTGGAAGCTGTCCGACATCGCGTGGATCTCGCGGAGGAAGTCCTCCGCGGCGAAGCGCCCCTCGCCGAGCGCGTTCGGCGGCGTGTTGGACGTGGCCGCGAGCCGGGTGCCGGTGGGCACGAGCTCCCCCAGCAGGCGCGTCATGACCATGGTGTCGCCCGGGTCGTCGAGCTCGAACTCGTCGATGCAGAGCAGATCGGCGCCCTTCAGGAGGTCCACGGTGTTCTTGTAGCCGAGGGCACCCACCAGGGCGGTGTACTCGATGAACGAGCCGAAGTACTTCCGTCGCGCCGGCATCGCGTGGTAGATCGAGGCGAGCAGATGGGTCTTGCCCACGCCGAAGCCGCCGTCGAGGTAGACGCCGGGCTTGAGCTCCGGCTCCTTCTTGGCCCGGCTGAACAGACCGCCGCGCTTGACGGGAGCGCCGCGTCCTGCGAAGCGGAGCAGCGTCTGCTTCGCCTCCTCCTGGGACGGGTACGCGGGGTCCGCCCGATAGCTGTCGAACGTGGCGTCGTCGAACTGCGGCGGCGGCACGAGGCTCGCGAGCATCTCGGGTCCGCTGACCGTCGGCGTGCGCTCGGTGAGGTGGACGGTTCCGGTGCGGGTGGTCGGGTCGGTCATCACGGTCCTGAATCAGGCAACGGCCTGGGTCGAAGTCTTACGGATCGGGTCCCGGGGGCGCGCGGAGGATCTATCGTCGAAGGGACGGATCCACACTACGCCGTCCGCACCGCCCGCTCGCCCGCTCACCGCTACGGAGACCCCATGGCCATCGAGTTCGACTCCTCCTCCCCCAAGTTCGCCGAGTACGCCGAGCCCGGCCGCCTGGTGACGACCGAGTGGCTCGCCGCCCACCTGGGAGAGCCCGGCCTCGTGGTCGTCGAGTCGGACGAGGACGTCCTCCTCTACGAGACGGGCCACATTCCCGGAGCGGTGAAGGTGGACTGGCACACCGAGCTGAACGACCCGGTGGTGCGGGACTACGTCGACGGCGAGGGCTTCGCCGAGCTGCTCAGCCGCAAGGGCATCGCCCGCGACGACACGGTCGTGATCTACGGCGACAAGAACAACTGGTGGGCCGCCTACGCGCTCTGGGTGTTCTCCCTCTTCGGCCACGAGGACGTGCGCCTCCTCGACGGCGGTCGTGACCGCTGGATCGCGGAGGGCCGCGAGCTCACCCGCGAGGCGACGAACCGCCCCGCCACGGAGTACCCGGTGGTGGAGCGGGACGACACGGCCATCCGCGCCTACAAGGAGGACGTGCTCGCCCATCTCGGCAACCCGCTCATCGACGTGCGCTCGCCGGAGGAGTACAGCGGCGAGCGGACCACGGCGCCCGCCTATCCGGAGGAGGGGACGCTGCGGGCCGGCCACATCCCCACCGCGCAGAGCGTGCCGTGGGCGAAGGCGGTCGCCGAGGACGGCGGCTTCAAGAGCCGTGCGGAACTCGACGCCATCTACCGGGACGGCGCCGGGCTGCAGGACGGCGACGACGTCGTGGCCTACTGCCGCATCGGGGAGCGCTCGAGCCACACGTGGTTCGTGCTGAAGCACCTCCTCGGCTTCGAGAACGTCCGCAACTACGACGGCTCGTGGACCGAGTGGGGCAGCGCGGTGCGCGTCCCGATCGTCACGGGTACCGAGCCCGGCACCGTCTGAGGTGGGAGAATGGCGGGGATGAACGCCTCCGCCCTGCCCGAGACCCTCGCCGAGATCCGCGACGGATTCCTGGAGACCCCGGAATCGGACCGCCTGCTGCTGCTCCTGGAGTACGCGGACGAGCTGCCCGCCGTCTCCGACGAGGTGGCGGCGCATCCGGAGATGTGCGAGCGCGTCGCGGAGTGCCAGTCGCCGGTCTACATCTACGTCGAAGTCCACGACGACGTCGTGACCATGCACGCCACGGCTCCGGAAGAGGCGCCGACGACCCGGGGCTTCGCGAGCATCCTCGTGCAGGGGCTCACCGGGCTGACGGCGGACAAGGTGCTGGCGATCCCCGAGGACTACCCGCAGTCGATCGGGCTCACCAAGGCCGTGTCACCGCTGCGGATCGGCGGCATGACCGGCATGCTGATGCGCGCCAAGAACCAGGTCAGGCAGAAGCGCTGAGCCCCTGCGCCGCGAGCCACTCCGTGATCGCGGTGGTCCAGCCCTTCTCGTCGTAGTTCCAGAGCTTGGTGTGCCTCGCGACCGTGAAGCGCGGCATGGTGACGAGGTCCGGCCGCGCCTCCTGCAGGGCGTGCGAGGCGTCCGCGGGAACGAAGCCGTCGTCGTCGCTGTGCAGGATGAGGATCGGCGCGTGCAGTTCGTCGGCACGGGCGACCATGTCCAGGCGGTCGAACAGGATGGGTTCGTCCGCACCGCTGAGCTTCGCCGTGAGCGGCAGCTGCAGCGCCCCCATGGCGAGGGCGGGTAGGGGCTCGCGCACTCGGGCGACCCGCGCCTGGAAGCGCAGCACGGTGCGCCAGTCCACGACCGGCGACTCGAGGATGATGCCCGCGATGCGATCGCGATGGCCGGAGTTGACCGCAGCCTGCAGGGACACCGCCCCGCCCATGGACCAGCCCATCAGCACGACCCGCTCGGCGCCGTGACGCAGCGCGTAGGCGATCCCGGCGTCCACGTCGCGCCACTCCGACGCCCCGAGGGCATAGGCGCCCGCTCTGGTGCGCGGGGCCTCGCCGTCGTTGCGGTAGGACACGACGAGAGTGGGCAGCCCCGCCGCGTGCATCACCGGCACGGCACGGAGGCATTCGGCCCTGCTCGTGCCCCGACCGTGCACCTGGATGACCCAGGTCGAGGAGTCCCCGGGGAAGAACCATGCGGGGCACGGCCCGGCCGGAGAGCCGATGAGCACGTTCTCCCAGCGCAGGTGCAGCTCGCTCGGCGACGTGTAGTAGCTGCCGCTGAAGGACGCACCTCGGTCCACCCTGGCGCCGGGTTCGATCTTCGTGAGGAGCTTGCGCCGCACCGTCGTGCCGTCGGCGCTGAGGACGGCACCGAGCTTGACGTAGCCGTAGGTGCCCGTCGTGAACAGGCCGTATCGCCCCGGGAGCTCGGTGTCGAGCGTGCGGCGGAGCTCGATCGTCTGAGCGCCGGTGTCGATCGCGAGGATCTCGGTGTCCTGGATGCGGCTTCGCAACGGGGTGACGACCCGGCGCGCCACCGCGATCACGAGGACCCCGACGGCGGCGCCCACAGCGAGGAGCGCGGGGACAACGATCGCAACGGCGTGCCTGAGACTCTTCATCGCCTTCCGACTCTAGCCTGTTGCCGTGACCGCACACCCCGAGGCCGGGACGCCCTTCGACGCCGCCGTCGCCGAACTGCGCGCGACCGCGTTCCGCGACGACATCGCGGTCCGTGAGATCCCCACGCCCCAGAATCTGGCCCCCTTCGCGATCGCCCTGTCCGCCGACGTCCGCCCGGGCGAGGACGGCGACTCCGTGTACGGGACCGGACGGTTCATCCTGCTGCACGATCCGGACGAGCCGGATGCCTGGGGCGGCGCCTGGCGCATCGTGATCTTCGCCCAGGCGCCACTCGAGACCGAGATCGGCACCGACCCCCTGCTCGCCGACGTCACCTGGTCGTGGCTCGTGGACGCGCTGGATTCCCGGGACGCGATCTACCACTCCCCGTCCGGCACGTCGACGAAGACGCTGTCGAAGGGATTCGGGGGCCTCGCCGACGAGGGCGACGGCGCACAGATAGAATTGCGGGCGTCCTGGACTCCGGAGGGCCCGTTCCGACCGCACGTCGAAGCATGGGCCGAGCTGGTCGGAATGCTGGCGGGGCTTCCGCCGGGTTCCGAGGGCATCGCCGTGATCGGCGCGCGAAAGGCTGTACGTGACTGAATACTCCGTGATCTCCGAAACCGAGGAGTTCCGTGCCGCCTGCGCTGCGCTCGCCGCAGGCACCGGGCCGGTCGCCGTCGATGTCGAGCGGGCGTCCGGCTTCCGCTACTCGCAGCGGGCCTATCTGGTCCAGGTGTTCCGGCGCGAGGCCGGGGTGTTCCTGTTCGACCCGCCCGCGATCGGCGACTTCGCTCCCCTGCAGGAGGCCATCGGCGACGTCGAGTGGGTGCTCCACGCGGCCAGCCAGGACCTCCCGTCGCTGCGCGAGCTGCACTTGGAGCCGAAGGAGATCTTCGACACCGAGCTGGCGTCCCGTCTGCTCGGTCACGACCGGGTGGGTCTGGCCGCCGTCGTCGAGGACACGCTCGGCATCACCCTGAAGAAGGAGCACTCGGCGGCCGACTGGTCCACCCGTCCGCTGCCCGACTCTTGGCTGGACTATGCCGCGCTCGACGTGCTGCACCTCGTCGACGTCCGCGACGCCCTCGTCGCCGAGCTCGAGGAACAGGGCAAGACCGCGTTCGCCGCGCAGGAGTTCGCCGCCACCCTGGCGCGCGCCCCGAAGGCCCCGCGCGAAGACCCCTGGCGGCGGCTGAGCGGGCTCCACCAGGTGCGCGGCGCCCGCAACCTCGCCGTCGCCCGCGCCCTGTGGGAGGCGCGCGAGATGTACGCGCAGCAGCAGGACATCTCGCCCGGGCGCCTCGTTCCCGACCGCTCCCTCGTCGCCGCGGTCCTCGCCAACCCCGCCTCCAAGCAGGCTCTCGCGGGAGTCAAGGAGTTCCAGGGTCGCGCGAGCCGCACCCAGCTCGACCGGTGGTGGCAGGCGATCGTCGACGGCCGTGCCGCCGAGACGCTGCCGCGTGAGCGTGTGCCCAGCGACGCACTCCCGCCGCCCCGCGCCTGGGGCGACCGCAACCCGGAGGCGGACGCCCGCCTGAAGGCCGCCCGTCCCGCCGTCGAGGCCGTCGCGGAGGAGCTGGGCATGCCCACCGAGAACCTCCTCACGCCCGAGTACCTGCGCCGGGTCGCGTGGGACGGCCCTGGGACGACGGCGGAGGAGATCGGCGCCGCGCTCTCCGCGCTCGGAGCCCGCCCCTGGCAGGTTGAACAGACTGCACAGAAGATCGCCGACGCCTTTGTAGAGGCGGCGCAATCGCCGGACACCACGTCCGCGACCGCTTCGTAGGTTCGATCCAACCGATTCCTCCCGGTTTCCGGCCGTTCATAGACTGAGGCCACCGCACTAACTTGGAGGCAGAGTGGCCGAGATCTCGGACGTCTTCTTCGTCGATGGAGTGCGCACCCCCTTCGGGCGCGCCGGCGAAAAGGGCATGTACTGGAACACCCGCGCGGATGACCTCGCCGTGAAGGCGACCATCGGCCTGATGGAGCGCAACGCGGCCGTACCGGCGGACCGCATCGACGATGTCGCCATCGCCGCGACGAGCCAGACCGGCGACCAGGGGCTCACCCTCGGGCGGTCGGTGGCGATCCTCGCCGGACTCCCCCAGACCGTCCCCGGACTCGCGGTGGAGCGCATGTGCGCCGGCGCGATGACGAGCGTGACGACCATGGGCGCCTCGATCGGCGTGGGCATGTACGACCTCGCCCTGGCGGGCGGTGTCGAGCACATGGGGCACCACCCGATCGGCGCGAACGCCGACCCCAACCCGCGTTTCGTGGCGGAGAAGATGGTCGACCCCGGAGCCCTCAACATGGGCGTCACCGCGGAGCGCATCTTCGACCGCTTCCCGCACCTCACCAAGGAGCGCTCCGACCGCTACGGCATGCGCAGCCAGCAGAAGGTGCAGGCCGCCTATGACGCCGGCAAGATCCAGCCGGATCTCGTGCCGGTCGCGATCAAGGGCGCCGACGGCGCCTGGGGCCTGGCCACCGAGGACGAGGGCCGCCGTCCGCAGACCACGATGGAGGACCTCGCCGGCCTCAAGACGCCGTTCCGTCCGCACGGCCGCGTCACCGCCGGAACGTCTTCGCCGCTCACCGACGGCGCGACGATGTCGCTGCTCGCCGGCGGCAGCGCCGTCAAGGAGCTCGGCCTCGCGCCGAAGATGCGGATGATCTCGTTCGCCTTCGCCGGCGTGCAGCCGGAGATCATGGGCATCGGCCCGATCCCGTCGACCGAGAAGGCGCTCAAGAAGGCCGGCCTCGACATCTCCGACATCGGTCTGTTCGAGCTCAACGAGGCGTTCGCCATCCAGGTCATCTCCCTCCTCGATCACTTCGGCATCGACGACGACGACCCCCGGGTGAATCCGTGGGGCGGCGCGATCGCGGTCGGCCACCCGCTGGCCGCTTCCGGCGTCCGGCTCATGATCCAGCTCGCGGCGCAGTTCGCGGAGCGCCCCGACGTGCGCTACGGCCTGACGGCGATGTGCGTCGGTCTCGGCCAGGGTGGCTCGGTCATCTGGGAGAACCCGCACTACGACGGAAAGAAGAAGAAGTGAGCTACGACGACGTCGACTTCTCGCCCATCCAGGCGCTCACCGAGGGAGAGGTCGTCACGCACTCCCCCGTGCGCGACATCCGCCTCGCATCGGGCAAGGTCCTCGCCCTGATCACGCTGGACAACGGTCGTGACCACACCCGTCCGAACACCCTGGGTCCGGCCACCCTCACCGAACTCGGCGCGACGCTGGACGGCCTCAGTGCCCGCGCGGCGGCCGGCGAGATCCAGGCGGTCGGCATCACCGGCAAGCAGTACATCATGGCCGCCGGCGCCGACCTCTCCGACATCAGCAAGGTCGGTTCGCGTGACAACGCGCGGCTGATCGCCCAGCTCGGCCACAAGGTGCTCGGGAAGCTGAGCGAGCTCGGCGTGCCGTCGTTCGCGTTCGTGAACGGCCTGGCGCTCGGCGGCGGGCTGGAGATCGCCCTGAACTCCACGTACCGCACGGTCGACGCCTCGGCCGCGGCCGTGGCACTGCCCGAGGTCTTCCTCGGCATCATCCCCGGGTGGGGCGGCGCCTACCTCCTGCCGAACCTCATCGGCATCGAGAACGCCCTCGAGGTGGTCATCTCCAACCCGCTCAAGCAGAACCGCATGCTGAAGCCGCAGCAGGCCTTCGACCTGGGCATCTTCGACGCCATCTTCCCCGCGGCGAACTACCTCGAGAACTCGCTCGCCTGGGCGGACGCGGTCCTCGGCGGCACGAAGGTCGTGCGCAAGAACGAGCCGGGCAAGATCGAGCGCCTCACCAAGTGGCCGATCGCCATCAAGATGGCGCGGGGCATGCTGGAGTCCAAGATCGGCACCGTGCCGAAGTCGCCGTACGCGGCTCTCGAGCTGCTCGACAAGGCGAAGAGCGGCACCAAGGCGGAGGGCTTCGCCCGCGAAGACGAGGCCCTGGCGGAACTGGTGACCGGCGATCAGTTCGCCGCGTCGATGTACGCATTCGACCTCGTGCAGAAGCGCGCGAAGCGCCCGGTCGGCGCCCCTGACAAGGAGCTCGCGAAGAAGGTCACCAAGGTCGGCATCATCGGTGCGGGTCTCATGGCCAGCCAGTTCGCGCTGCTGTTCGTGCGCAAGCTCCAGGTGCCCGTGCTGATCACCGACCTCGACCAGGCGCGCGTCGACAAGGGCGTCGCCTACATCCACGAGGAGATCGGCAAGCTGGAGGCCAAGGGCCGCGTGGACGCGGACACCGCGAACAAGCTGCGCGGTCTCGTCACGGGCACGACCGACAAGACCCTCTACGCGGACTGCGACTTCGTCATCGAGGCGGTCTTCGAAGAGGTCGGCGTCAAGCAGCAGGTCTTCGGCGAGATCGAGAAGATCATCGCGGAGGACGCGGTGCTCGCCACGAACACCTCGTCGCTCTCGGTCGAGGAGATCGGCGCGAAGCTCTCCCACCCGGAGCGGCTCGTCGGCTTCCACTTCTTCAACCCGGTCGCGGTCATGCCGCTGATCGAGATCGTGAAGACGCCGGCGACCGCCGACACCGCCCTGTCGACGGCGTTCGTCGTCGCCAAGAACCTCGGCAAGAACGCGGTCCTCACCGCCGACGCCCCGGGCTTCGTGGTGAACCGTCTGCTCGCGAAGGTCATGGGCGAGGCGGCGCGCGCCGTCTACGAGGGCACCCCCATCGCCGACGTCGAGAAGGCGTTCGCGCCGCTCGGCCTGCCGATGGGCCCCTTCCAGCTCATCGACCTCGTCGGCTGGAAGGTCGCCGCGCACGTGCAGGACACGATGGTGCGCGCGTTCCCGGACCGCTTCTACGCGAACGAGAACTTCCACGCCCTGGCCGAGCTCGACCAGGTCGTCGAGAAGGACAAGGGCGGCCGTGTGGTCGGCTGGACGAAGCAGGCCGAGAAGGTCCTGGCGCCCGCCGTCGGCAAGAGCCCGGCGTCGGCGGCCACGATCCTGCAGCGCGTGCAGGACGGTCTCGCGACCGAGATCAAGCTGATGCTCGACGAGGGCGTGGTGCCGGAGGTCGAGGACATCGACCTGTGCCTCATCCTCGGCGCCGGCTGGCCGTTCATCGATGGTGGGGCGTCGCCGTACCTCGACCGCGAGGGGGCCTCCGAGCGCGCATTCGGCGGCTCGTTCCACACCCCGCAGATCCGCGGCATCCAGAACCGCTGATCAGCTCTCCGCAGGGGGTCGCGCCGTGGGCGTGGCCCCCTGTGTCGTCCGCGGCGTCGGACGGGTATCCGGCTCGCCGTTGCGCGGCCAGTGCGACAGCGCGTGCTCCGCGAGGGCGGTGATGGTCAGGGACGGGTTCACCCCCGGATTCGCGGGCACAGCGGCGCCGTCGACGACGTGCAGCCCGGGGTGCCCCCAGACGCGCTGATACTCGTCCACGACACCCTCCTCCGGCGCACCGGAGATCACCGCTCCCCCGAGGAAGTGCGCGGTGAGCGGGATCCCGAAGACCTCGGGCCAGGAGCCGCGCGCCGCCGTGGGCACCCCGCCCTCACGCTGCAGACGCGCGGCGATGGCTCGGGCGGCGCGATGCGCCTCGGGCAGGTGGCTGGGGTTCGGCGCGCCATGCCCCTGGGCACTCGTGAGCCGCGTCCGCCCGAGGCGACGCCGCAGGGACAGGGTGAGCGAGTTGTCGGCGGTCTGCATGACGAGCGCGATGATCCCCCGTTCGCTCCAGCGCCGGAGGGAGGCGAGGCGGAGGGCCTGCACGGGTCGGCGCAGCACCTGCCCCGCGAGTGCGGCGAGGCGGCCCGGCAGGGCGCGGTCGCCGGGGACCAGCACGGTGGCGAGAGCGCCCATGAGGTTGGATCCCGGACCGTAGCGGACGTTCTCGACATGGGTGCGGTCGTCCACGTGGAAAGAGGTGGTGATCGCCACGCCCCGCGCCAGCTCCACCCGCTCCGGCACCCGGACGGCGACGGCGCCGTCCAAGGCCTCCGAGTTCGTCCGGGTGAGCCGGCCCACGGCGTCGGAGATCCGCGGAAGCGCGCCCGACGCCTTCATCCGATGGAGGAGCTGCTGGGTGCCCCAGGTCCCCGCCGCCAGCACGACCTCTCGCGCGGTGACGGTCTGCTCACGCCGCCGGAACCAGGCACCACTGCGTCGTGTCCTGACGGAGAAGCCGCCGCCCGGCAGCTCGCGCACCTCGGTGACGGTGCGCAGCGGCTCGATGACCGCCCCGCGGCGCTCGGCCAGGGCGAGGTAGTTCTTCACGAGGGTGTTCTTCGCGCCGACGCGGCAGCCGACCATGCAGTTCCCGCAGAGCGTGCAGCCCGTGCGCTCGGGCCCCTCGCCGCCGAAGAACGGATCGGCGACCCGCTTCCCCGGTTCCCCGAACCACACGCCCACGGGTGCGCGGCGGAACGTCGCGCCCACCCCGAGGTCCTCGGCGGCTCCGGCCATGATCCGCTCGACCGGTCCGTCGTGCGGATAGCGGTCCACCACGCCGAGCATGCGCCGGGCTGTGGCATAGTGCGGGGCGAGCGCGGTGCGCCAGTCCCGGATCGATGCCCACTGCGGGTCGGCGAAGAACGCCGCGCCCGGTTCGTACAGCGTGTTGGCGTAGTTGAGCGACCCCCCGCCCACTCCCGCACCGGCGAGGATCATGACGTGCGGCAGCCGATGGATGCGCTGCACCCCGAAGCACCCGAGCGCCGGGGCCCAGAGGTAGCGACGCACGTCCCAGCTGGTCTTCGCGAAGTCCTCGTCGGCGAATCGCCGCCCGGCCTCGAACACGCGGACCCGGTAGCCCTTCTCCGTGAGCCGGAGGGCCGCGACGGAGCCGCCGAAGCCCGAACCGACGATGACGACGTCCTCATCGAACATGCGCGTCCTTCCGCTCCGCCCGGGTCATGACGATCAGTGCCCCCGCGCGGATCGAGATCGTGCAGGTCTCCTCGCCGACACGCTCGCCGTCCGCGTAGGCCACGAGTCCCGGGGCGGCGACGGTGACCGTGCGGGCCCGGACGTGCCGCACCTCCCGGCGCGCCAGGTGCGTCCCGCGCAGGAGGAGCGGGAACAGTCGCACCAGGCGGAGGCGGCCGAGCGGACCCACGGCGACGATGTCGAGGGCGCCGTCGTCCGGGGCGGCGCCGATGCACACCGGCATCCCCCCGCCGTAGCTCGCGGTGTTCCCGACCGCGACGAGCGTGCCGGGGGCCGCCGTCTCCGGGCCGTCATCGACGCGGATCGTGAAGTCGAACGGACGCAGCCGGATGAGCTCGATCAGCAGTGCGAGGTAATACCGCAGCGCGCCGGAGGGCCAGCGGAGGCGGTTGGTGCGGTCGCTCACTCGCGCATCGAAGCCCAGCGCCGCGACGGTGAGGAAGAGGGAGGTGCCCGTCGCGGTCCGCACCTCGCCGATGTCGATGGCACGGGGCACGCCGGTCAGCGCGAGCTCCACGGCCTCCGACACGTCCGCGCGCGGCAGCCCGAGGGCGCGCGCCAGGTCGTTCCCGGTCCCGGCGGGAACCACCGTCACCGGGACACCCGCCGCACACACGACCTCGAGGATGCCCGAGAGGGTGCCGTCGCCGCCCACGACGACGAGTCCGTCCGGTCCCGCGTCCAGGGCCACTGCGGCCAGCCGCCTCGTGTCGGCAGCCGAACGCCCGGCGTACACGCGCACGTCCGCCCCGCGCCGTCGGAGGTGAGCGAGCGCGTCGTCCGCGACCCGCTGCCCGCGGCCCTTGCCGGACAGCGGGTTCGACAGCACCGCGATGTGCCCCATCTCAGACGGTCGTCCCGGTCGGGACATCGGCGAGGACGGCGCCCGGGTTCATGATGCCGCGGGGATCGAGCTCCCGCTTCACGGCGGTGAGGATCCGCATGCCGGTGTCCCCGATCTCCTCCGCGAGCCACGGGGCGTGATCGCGACCCACGGCGTGATGGTGGCTGATGGTCCCGCCGTTCGCGAGGATCGCGTCGTTCACTTTCCCCTTCACGAGCGCCCACGCGCCGAGGGGGTCCCGTCGCAACCCGGCGAGGACCGTGAAGTAGAGGGAGGCGCCCGTCGGATACACGTGGGAGACATGACACATGATGTATGAGCGGGCATCCGCGGCGTCGAAGCCGTCCCGCAGGGCCGCCTCGACCGCTTCCTTCAGAGTGCGCAGGTTCGACCAGGTCGTCGCGGTCTCCAGCGTCTCGCAGAACACCCCGGCGTCGAGCAGAGCGTCGCGCAGGTACGGACCGTCGAATCGTCCCGCCGCCCACTCCTCCGCGTCGCCGGTGCCGGCACTGCGGCCGCCTGCCGCAGCGAGGATCGCGGCGGTCCGGTCCCGGCGGCCGGAGGCGTCCTCGCCCTCGAACACCGTCACGACGCCGGCTCCCTTCGCGAGAGCCTTCCCGATCCGGCCGACCTGGGCGAGGCTCACCGCGGTCTCGGCTTCGTCGGAGAGGCGGATGACCGTGGGACCCGCACCGTGCTGCACCACCCGCCGGAGCGCATCGGCGCCGCGGTCGAAGTCCGGGAAGGTCCACGACTCGAAGATCCGGTCCGTCGGCACCGGATGCACCCGGACCCGGACCTCGGTGATCACGCCGAAGATCCCCTCAGAGCCCAGGAAGAGGCGGACGAGGTCGGGGCCGGCAGCCGATCCCGGTGCGCGGCCGAGGTCGAGGTCCCCCGTGGGCGTCGCGACCCGGATCCCCGTCACCATCGCATCGAAACGCCCGTTGCCCGCGGAGTTCTGTCCGGAGGATCGGGCAGCGGCGAAACCGCCGATCGTGGCGTACCGGAAGCTCTGCGGGAAGTGCCCGAGCTCGAACCCCTGGGCGCCGAGCAGCGCTTCGGCCTCCGGTCCCGTCGTGCCCGCCGCGAGAGTCGCCTGACCACTGAGCGGGTCGAGGTGGAGCAGCCCGGAGAGTCGACGCAGGTCCAGGCTGACGACGGCACGATGCCGGCCGGTCTCCGGATCCAGCGCACCGACCACGCTCGTTCCTCCGCCGAACGGGATGACGGCGATCCCGCGCTCCCCCGCCAGAGCGAGGCAGGCGCGCACGGCGTCGTGGTCCGCAGGGAACGCCACGGCGTCGGGCGCATCCTGCTCGGGATGCCGTCGTCGCAGAAGGTCGGGGGTGGAGCGTCCTCCGGCGTGCCGGAGGCGCACCGACGTCGTGACGTCCACCGCATCGGGGCCGACCACCGCCGCCAGCGCGTCGCGATCATCCGCGGTCAGTCGCGAGGGCCGCACCCGCACGTCATCCAGCGCCGGCGCACGGGGCGGACGGGGAACACGACCCAGCAGCAGGGGCAGCAGGCCGCGCACCGCGAGCGGAAGGTCTTTCGCCCGGTCCGGATCGCCCCAGCCGTTCCAGCGCATCTCGGGCCTGTCGGCCCCTCTGCCGTTCGCCTGCTCCATGGGTTACAGTGTGACACATCATGGAAGAACGTCAACCGCTCGCCGTGCGCTCGGAGATCCTCGCGCCGACCTGGGACGCCACGCAACGCCGGGTGCTCGACGCCGCCGACGAGCTGCTCGTCCGCGCCGGCGTCCACGGGGTGACGATCGCCGCCCTCGCGCGTCGTTCCGGTCTCAGCCGGCCCACCATCTACCGGACGTGGCGGGATGCCGACGACGTCGTCCGATCCGCGCTCCTCCGGCGGGTCGCCGACCTCCTCAGCCGGTTCCCCGCGACGACCGGCTCCCGGGACGCGCTCGTCGCGGACGTGCTGCGGTTCACCTCCCTGTTCCGGGCCGACCCCGTGTACGGCCACCTCCTCGACGAGGAACCCGAGGCGTTCACGCGCTACACCCTGCACCGGGTGGGGTCCAGCCAGCGGCTCATCCTCCAGTGGCTCGCCGACGCGATCGCGGCGGCGCAGGCCCAGGGCTCGGTTCGCGCGGGTGACCCCGGCGAGATCGCCGTCATGCTGCTCCTGATCGCCCAGTCCGCCGTGCTGTCGCACGGCACGGTGGCCGACCTCATCGACGAGAAGGCGTGGGAACGCGAGCTCCGCGCCGCGCTGGACGGCCACCTCCGGCCATGACCCCCGCCCCGACCGCCCTCCACGCGGCCCGCCGCCGAAGCGATCTCGCCGCGGCGGCAGACGGCACCTGCGACGTCCTCGTGGTCGGCGGCGGGATCACCGGGACGGGCGTTGCCCTGGACGCCGCGTCGCGCGGTCTCCGGGTGACCCTCATCGAGGCGGAGGACCTCGCCTTCGGGACGAGCCGGTTCAGCTCGAAGCTCGTCCACGGCGGCCTGCGGTACCTCGCGACGGGCGACGTGGCGACGGCGCGCGAGAGTGCGCGGGAGCGGCATCTCCTGATGTCGGTGATCGCGCCCCACCTCATCCGTCCGCTCGGACAGCTGCTCCCGTTCGCCCCCGGCGTGAGCGGCCGCCAGCGGGGGGCCGGGGCGGCGGGGATGGCCATGGGCGACCTCCTCCGGCTGCAGGCGCGCACGAGCGCGAAGACCCTCCCCGGGCCGCATCCCGTCGGGACCGCGAGGGCACTGCGCCTGTTCCCCGCCCTGAACCCCCGCGGACTGCGCGGCGGCATGGTCACGTACGACGGCCAGCTGTCCGATGACGCCGCCCTCGTCGTCGCGGTCGCGCGTACGGCGGCCGGTCTCGGCGCGCGGATCCTCACCAGGGTCCGCGCCGAGCGGCTGCACGCGGACGGCGCTGCAGCGACGGACACGCTCACCGGGGAACGCATCGATATCCGGGCGCGGACGGTCATCAACGCCACCGGGGTGTGGGCGGCGACCCTCGACGACGGCCTCACCCTGCGCCCGAGCCGCGGCACCCACATCGTCCTGGACGCCGCGGATCTCGGCGATCCGGCCGCGGCGCTGACCATCCCGCTGGAAGGTTCTGTCAGCCGCTACGTGTTCGCCCTGCCACAGCGCGGCGGGCGTGTCCTCGTCGGTCTCACCGATGTCGACGCGCCGGGTCCCATCCCCTCCGTCGCCGAGCCCACCGAGGCCGAGATCGGCTTCCTCCTGGAGACACTGAACCGCCTGCTCGCGGTGCCGGTGGCGCGGGACCGCGTCCGCGGAGCCTTCGCCGGCCTCCGTCCGCTCGTCGACACCGGAGCGGCCGAGACCGCAGACGTCTCCCGTCGGCATCTCGTGCGCGCCTCCGCCTCGGGGGTGATCTCCGTTCTCGGCGGCAAGCTGACGACCTACCGGCGGATGGCCGAGGACGCCGTGGACCTGGCGGTGCGGCAGTACGGCCTCCGTGCCGGCCCCAGTGGCACCGCGACCCTGCGCCTGATCGACGATTCCGCACCGGGCGATGTCGTCGAGGGCGGCGCACTCTCCCGCGCCGCCGTCGAGCACGCTGTGCGTTCGCAAGGCGCGATGACCGCAGCCGATGTGCTCGACCGCCGCACGCGGATCGGGCTCGTCTCCGACGACCGCGCCCGAGCCATTCCGGCGGTGGAGCGGATCGTCGCCGAGACCCTCGCCGACCTGCCCTGACGGGCAGCGGACGCCGGGGGATCCTCCGTCAGTGACGCTCGTGGAGCGGGAGCTCGATCGCGCCGGTCTCACCGGCGTGGCGGGCCTTCGGGATGCGGGTGCCCAGCACCTGCGCCACGACGTCCTGGGCGATCTTCGAGGCGGTGAGACCGGCGTCGGCGAGGATCTGATCGCGCGACGCGTGATCGATGAACTCGTCGGGAAGGCCCAGCTCGTCCACCGCCGTGTCGATCCCCGCCTCGCGGAGCACCTGCCGCACGCGGGTGCCGATGCCACCCACGCGGATGCCGTCCTCCAGCGTGATCACCAGGCGATGCCGCGCCGCCAGCTCGACCACCGAGGGCTGCACCGGGATCGCCCACCGCGGGTCGATCACGGTGGCGCCGATGCCCTGGGCGCGCAGCCGGTCGGCCACGTCGAGAGCCAGAGCGGCGAACGGGCCGATGGCGACGATGAGGACGTCTTCGCCCTCGCCGCGCGCCAGCACGTCCACGCCGTCCGCGAGGCGCTCGAGCGCCGGCAGATCGGCCGAGACGTCGCCCTTCGGGAAGCGGATGACGGTCGGAGCGTCCTCGACGGCGACCGCTTCGTCCAGCGCCTCGGTCAGACGCGCACCGTCACGGGGCGCCGCGATGCGGATGTGCGGGACGATCTGCAGCATGGCCAGATCCCACATGCCGTGGTGACTCGGGCCGTCGGGACCCGTGACGCCGGCCCGATCGAGCACGAAGGTCACGCCCGCGCGGTGCAGCGCGACGTCCATGAGCACCTGGTCGAACGCCCGTCCCATGAACGTGGCGTACACGGCGACGACCGGGTGCAGGCCGCCGTACGCGAGTCCGGCGGCCGAGGCCACCGCGTGCTGCTCGGCGATGCCGACGTCGTAGACACGGTCGGGGAAGCGCTCCGCGAAGGGGGCGAGGCCGGTGGGCCGGAGCATCGCCGCGGTGATGGCGATCACGTCCGAGCGGCGCTCGCCGACCTTCACGAGGGCGTCGGAGAAGACGTCGGTCCACCCGCGGCCGCCCGAGGACAGCGTCTCCCCCGTCGTCGGGTCGATCTTGCCGACCGCGTGGAACTGGTCGGCCTCATCGTCGCGGGCCGGCTGATACCCGCGGCCCTTCTCGGTGATCGCGTGCACGATGACGGGTGCGCCGTAGGACTTCGCCAGCTCCAGGGTCTCCAGCAGCGCCGGAAGATCGTGGCCGTCGACGGGACCGAGGTACTTGATGTCGAGGTTGGAGTACAGGGCCTCGTTGTTGGTGAACCGCGAGAGGAATCCGTGGGTGCCGCCGCGCACTCCGCGGAACACCGCTCGACCCACCGGCCCGAACGCGCGGAAGAGGCGATCGGACTTGTGGTGGAGGTCCTTGTACGCCGCCGCAGTGCGGACCCGGTTCAGGAAGCGGGACATGCCGCCGATGGTCGGCGCGTAGGAGCGGCCGTTGTCGTTGACGACGATCACGAGGTTGCGGTCGTTGTCGTCGGAGATGTTGTTCAGCGCCTCCCACGTCATGCCGCCGGTCAGCGCGCCGTCGCCGACGACCGCGACGACGTGTCGGTCCGCGCGGCCGGTCGCGGTGAGTGCTCGGGATACGCCGTCGGCCCAGCTCAGCGAGCTGGAGGCGTGAGAGGACTCGACGACGTCGTGCGGGCTCTCCGCACGCTGCGGGTAGCCCGCGAGCCCCTCCCGGACGCGCAGCTTCGAGAAGTCCTGGCGGCCGGTGAGTATCTTGTGGACATAGGACTGGTGGCCGGTGTCGAAGATGAAGGGGTCGTCCGGCGAGGAGAACACACGGTGCAGGGCGATCGTGAGCTCCACGACACCGAGGTTGGGACCGAGGTGCCCACCCGTCTGCGAGACGTTCTCGACGAGGAAAGCCCGGATCTCCGCAGCGAGTTCTTCCAGTTGCTCCGGCGAGAGCCGATCAAGATCGCGCGGTCCAGAGATGCTCGGAAGAATGGGCATCTGCGCCTCCTCACAGGCCTCGGCAGAGCGTCCGAACGGGTGCGGACGTCTT
This sequence comes from Microbacterium sp. HSID17254, assembly GCF_003989315.1. NCBI lineage: Bacteria > Bacillati > Actinomycetota > Actinomycetes > Micrococcales > Microbacteriaceae > Microbacterium > Microbacterium sp. HSID17254. The sequence goes on along the minus strand of NZ_RBLT01000003.1, from coordinate 123,620 downwards.
CCCGATCCTACCGCTCGGAGCCGGGAATCCCCCGAGGGCGGGAGACCCTTGACACGCCGAAGGGGCCCGTGTCCGTGGACACGAGCCCCTTCGTCGTCGCGGCTCAGACGAGCGAGCGCAGCACGTACTGCAGGATGCCGCCGTTGCGGTAGTAGTCCGCCTCACCGGGGGTGTCGATGCGGACGACCGCGTCGAACTCGACGGTCTGCTTGCCCTCGGGCGAGTGCTCGCTCGGGGTGGCGGTGACCTTGACCGTCTTCGGGGTGACGCCGTTGTTGAGCTCCTCGAGTCCCGTGATCGAGACGATCTCGGTGCCGTCGAGACCCAGCGACTCCCAGCTCTCGCCGGCGGGGAACTGCAGCGGGACGACGCCCATGCCGATGAGGTTGGAGCGGTGGATGCGCTCGAAGCTCTCCGTGATCACGGCCTTGACGCCCAGGAGGCTCGTGCCCTTGGCCGCCCAGTCGCGGGACGAGCCGGAGCCGTACTCCTTGCCGCCGAAGACGACGAGCGGGGTGCCCTGCTCGGCGTAGTTCATGCACGCGTCGTAGATGTACGACTGCGGGCCGCCCGGCTGCGTGAAGTCGCGGGTGTAGCCACCCTCGACGACCTGTCCGTCGTTCACGGCCGAGACCATGAGGTTCTTCAGGCGGATGTTCGCGAAGGTACCGCGGATCATGACCTCGTGGTTGCCGCGGCGCGAGCCGAAGGAGTTGAAGTCCTTGCGGTCGACGCCGTGCTCCGTGAGGTACTGGGCCGCGGGGGTACCCGGCTTGATGTTGCCGGCCGGCGAGATGTGGTCGGTGGTGACCGAGTCGCCGAGCGTCGCCATGACGCGCGCACCTTCGATGTCCTTCACCGGGGTGAGCTCCATCGTCATGCCGTCGAAGTACGGGGCCTTGCGCACGTACGTCGAGTTCTCGTCCCACTGGAACGTGTCGTCGTCCGGCGTCGGCAGGTTGCGCCAGCGCTCGTCACCGTCGAACACGGTGGCGTACTGCTTGATGAACTGGTCGCGCGAGATCGACGAGTCGACGATCTCCTGGACCTCGTCCGGCGAGGGCCAGATGTCCTTGAGGAACACGTCGTTGCCGTCCGCGTCCTTGCCGAGCGCGTCGGTCTCGAAGTCGAAATGCATCGAGCCGGCGAGGGCGTACGCGATGACCAGCGGCGGGCTGGCCAGGTAGTTCATCTTCACGTCCGGGCTGATGCGGCCCTCGAAGTTGCGGTTGCCCGAGAGGACGGCCGTGACCGCGAGGTCGTGCGAGTTGATCGCCTCGGAGACCTCTTCGATGAGCGGTCCCGAGTTTCCGATGCAGATGGTGCAGCCGTAGCCGACCGTGTAGAAGCCGAGGCCCTCGAGGTCCTTGTCCAGACCCGACTTCTCGTAGTAGTCGGTGACGACCTTCGAGCCGGGGCCGAGCGTGGTCTTCACCCACGGCTTCTGCTTGAGGCCCTTCTCCCGCGCCTTGCGGGCGAGGAGGCCGGCGGCGATCATCACCGACGGGTTGGACGTGTTGGTGCACGACGTGATGGCTGCCAGGGTGACGGCGCCGTTGTCGAGGATGTACTTCTCGCCCTCGGGAGTCGTGACCGGGATCGGGTTCGACACGTTGGCCGGCGCACCGCTGCTGATGTGCACGGGACGCGTGGTCGGCTCCTCCTCGCCGGGGACCTGACCGGGGTCGGACGCCGGGAAGGAGTGCTTGGACTCGAGGTCGACGATGTCGTCGCTGGTCGAGGCCGTGGCGTAGTTCAGGATGTCCTGCTCGAACTGCGTCTTCGCCTCGGAGAGGAGGATGCGGTCCTGCGGGCGCTTCGGGCCGGCGATGGACGGGACGACCGTGCCGAGGTCGAGCTCCATGTACTCGCTGAAGACCGGCTCGTGGGAGGCGTCGTGCCAGAGCTTCTGCTCCTTGGCGTAGGCCTCGACGAGCGCGACGGCCTCCTCGCTGCGCCCGGTGAGGCGCAGGTAGTCGAGGGTGACGTCGTCGATCGGGAAGATCGCGGCGGTCGAGCCGAACTCGGGCGACATGTTGCCGATCGTCGCGCGGTTGGCCAGCGGCACCGAGGCGACGCCCTCGCCGTAGAACTCGACGAACTTGCCGACGACGCCGTGCTTGCGCAGCATGTCGGTGATGGTCAGCACCACGTCGGTCGCGGTCACGCCGGCGGGGATCTCACCCGAGAGCTTGAAGCCGACGACGCGCGGGATGAGCATCGACACGGGCTGGCCGAGCATCGCGGCCTCGGCCTCGATGCCGCCGACGCCCCAGCCGAGCACGCCCAGTCCGTTGACCATCGTGGTGTGCGAGTCGGTGCCGACACAGGTGTCGGGGTAGGCCTGGAGGACGCCGCCGTTGGTGCGGTCGTAGATGACCTTCGCCAGGTGCTCGATGTTCACCTGGTGGACGATGCCGGTGCCGGGGGGCACGACCTTGAAGTCCTGGAACGCGGTCTGGCCCCAGCGGAGGAACTGGTACCGCTCGCCGTTGCGCTCGTACTCGATCTCGACGTTGCGCTCGAGGGCGTTCTCGGTGCCGAAGAGGTCGGCGATGACGGAGTGGTCGATGACCATCTCGGCCGGCGAGAGCGGGTTGATCTTGTTCGGGTCGCCGCCGAGCGCCGTGACGGCCTCACGCATCGTGGCGAGGTCGACGATGCAGGGCACGCCGGTGAAGTCCTGCATGACCACGCGCGCCGGCGTGAACTGGATCTCCGTGTTGGGCTCCGCGTTGGCGTCCCACGACCCGAGCGCCTCGATCTGCGCCTTCGTGACGTTCGCGCCGTCCTCGGTGCGAAGCAGGTTCTCCAGGAGGACCTTGAGGCTGAAGGGGAGCTTGTCGAAACCGGGCACCGTGTCGATGCGGAAGATCTCGTAGTCGGTGCTGCCGACCGTCAGGGTGCTCTTGGCACCGAAGCTGTTCACCGTGGACACGAATCCGTCTCCTTCTATTCGGATGGGAGCGACAGGCGCCTCCATCTTGCTCGCCGGTGCGGCCGCGCGGCTAGCAAGGGGGACCTAACCAGTCTGCTCCGCGCTGGTCACCGGCGAAAGCCCGTGATTTATCTTGATGTCGAGATAAATCTATCACGCCGCCGCGGGGTCGTCGTGCGACGACGCGCGGGGATAGAGCGCACGGACGACCAGCCAGGTCACCGCGATCAGGGGCGCGAACAACGGCAGTCCCATCACGAGCTTGAGGGTCCCGAGAGCGGTGACGTCGCCGGCCAGGTACAGCGGGAACTGCACGATCAGTCGGGCGAAGAACAGCGCGGCCCAGGCGATGCCCAACCAGAAGAAGGCCCGCCGCTTGCGACGGTCCGCACGCCAGGCGGTTCCCTCCCCCATGAGGAAGCCGACCGCGAGACCGATGACGGACCAGCCGATGAGCGCCGAGACGAGGATCGCCGACCCGTAGACCGCGTTCGTGATGAGGCCGGGGACGAAGTTGTCCTCGCCGCGGCCCGTCCACAGGGCCAGACCGGCGGCGGCCACGGCCGCGATCAGTCCGCCGAGGGCGGCCGACGGCGGAGACTTCTGCACCAGCCGGACGACGGTGAACACGGCGGCCAGACCGACGGACACTCCGAGGGGCAGCAGCAAGGGCTCAGGCCGAAGGGTGAACAGGATCACGAACGCGAGGCTCGGGAGCACCGACTCGAGGATCCCGCGCCAGCCGCCCATGGCCGACCAGACGACCTTGTGCGTGCTCGCGCTCTCGGACGGGTCGAGCCCGGCCTTGCGCGCGGCGCCGCCGAGTGCTGCTCCGAGGATCTCCGACGCGCTCTGCGTGCGCGGCTCCTCGGCGTCCGGCGTGGTCACGCGGAGCCCGGCGTCGCCGGCATCTTCAGCGGGATGAGGTCGCGCGGCGGCATGGGCGTTCCCCCGCGGACGACGACGATCGAGCGGAAGAGGTCCTCGACCTTCGCCGCCGCCTCCGGGTCGGACGCCGCCGCGCCGCCGATCACACCACGCAGGAACCAGCGGGGCCCGTCGATGCCGATGAAGCGCGCGAGGCGCAGGCCGGAGCCTTCACTGGCGGTCGCGGGCACCTCCGCGAGCAGCTCCTTGCCGAGCGGCCCCTCCCGCTCCTCGACGCGACCGCCCTGCGCCTTGACCTGGTCGCGCAGCTGGACGCGCGTCTCGTCCCACAGACCGCCGCTGCGCGGAGCCGCGAACGGCTGCACCTGGAGCGACGACTCGGCGTAGTCGAGCCCGACCGCCACGATGCGCTTGCTCTGCTCCTCCACCTCGAGCCGCAGGTTCAGTCCCTCGCGCGGCAGAATCTTGATCCCGCCGAGGTCGATGTACGGGCGGACGGGGTTCGCCTCGGAGTCGTCGAACGGGCCCTCGGTGGCGCGGTTCTCCGGCGCCGACTTGGAAGGAGTCTCGTTGCTGTCGGTCATTTCGCCTGTCCTGCTTCGTTCTCGGGGGTCTGTGCCTGGTAGCCGGTCGAGCCGAATCCGCCGGCGCCGCGAACGCTGTCCGGCAGCTCGTCGACCGGGAGGAACCGGGCACGGGCGACGGGCATCACGATGAGCTGTGCGATGCGATCGCCGACGGCGACATCGTACGCGCTGTGGATGTCCGTGTTGATCAGACTGACCTTGATCTCGCCCCGGTAGCCGGCGTCGACGGTGCCGGGAGAGTTCACGATCGAGATGCCGTGCTTCGCCGCGAGACCGCTGCGGGGCACCACGAAGGCCGCATAGCCGTCCGGCAGCGCGATGCGCACGCCCGTGGGGACGAGAGCGCGCTCCCCCGGCTCCAGCCGCACGGCCTCGGCGGCGACGAGATCGGCTCCGGCGTCACCCGGATGCGCATAGCCGGGGACCGCTGCGGCGATAATGGGGACATCAACGGAATCGGTCACCCCATGAGGCTAATGCAGAACCCCGCAACGGACGCACGTCCCCGCTACCACGAACGCCTGGCCCCCAGCCTGTGGCTGCTGGTCACGATCGCCCTGGCGGGACCGATGGTGTCCCTGATCTTCGTGCCGGTCGGCTCGACCTTCGCGCTGCTGCTCGGCGGAGCGGTGTCCGCGCTGCTCGTGGTGGCGGCCATCGCCCTGGCTCCGGTCGTCTCGGTGCAGGACGGCGTGCTCCGCGCCGGACCCGCCCACATCGACGTGCGCCACCTCGGCGAGCCGGTGGCGCTGACCGGCGACGAGGCACGGGCCGCACGAGGACCGGAGCTCCCGGCTCGCGGGTGGCACCTCATCCGCGGCGGCATCGACGGTGTCGTCGTGGTGCCGAACATCGACGAGGCAGACCCCGTCATCGCGTGGACGATCTCGACCAGGACGCCCGATCGGCTCGCCGCGGCCATCCGCGCGGCGCAGGGCTGACCGCCCTCCGGAGAAACGACAGCGCGCCCCTGACCGGATGGTCGGGGGCGCGTGAGGCGTCGCGCAGAGGGCTGCTCAGGCAGCGCACTCCTTGCAGATGGGGCCATCGGGTCCCTCGTGGTCGAGCTGCGAGCGGTGCTTCACGAGGAAGCAGCTCATGCAGGTGAACTCGTCCTGCTGCGCGGGCAGCACGACGACATCCAGCTCGAGATCGGAGAGGTCCGCGCCCGGGAGATCGAAGTTCGACGGGTTGTCGGAGTCCTCGTCTCCGGTCGTGCCGGACAGCTTGTCCGGCACACGCTCCTTGAGGGCTTCGATCGACTCGGAGTCGTCTTCACTCTTTCGGGGAGCGTCGTAATCGGTTGCCATGCGGTGAATCTCCACTTTCATGGTGCGAGTGGGCGGGTGCGCCGTCGGGTAATCGGCGGCCATAGTTTGCATGACCGGCGGGCGTTTCGCAAATGCCCTCCCATGCGACAGGGCAAACTCACGGCACGCCCGCCGTATTCCCTCTCCCGACGCGTCTCCCGTGACACCATGAACGCACACCCATCAGAGGGGCATTCGCATGGAAAACGTCACCATCGTCGGCACAGAAGCAGGAGTGCTCGTCCTCGCGACCGAGGCGGGCGAGCGGTTCGCGCTGCCCATCGACGCCGTGCTGCAGCGGGAGATCCGCCGCGCGACCCGCCAGGCCGAGCCGGCGGCGCAGAAGCTCGCCGCGAGTCCGCGGGACATCCAGGCCCAGATCCGCGCCGGTCTCACCGCCGCAGAGGTCGCGGAGCTCCTCGGGATCAGCGTCGACGACGTCGCGCGCTTCGAGGGTCCCGTCCTCGCCGAGCGGGAGCACATCATCGGGCAGGCGCTCGCCGTCCCCGTCCTCATCGGCAGCGAGGTCGAGCCCGACGCGCAGCCGACGTTCGGCGCCGCGGTGCGCGCCAAGCTGGCCGAGGTGGGCGCGTCGTCCGAGCGCTGGGCGAGCTGGAAGGAGGAGTCCGGCTGGATCATCAAGCTGGAGTTCTCCGCCAACGACGTCGAGCACGACGCGCGTTGGAGCTTCGACCCTCGGCGGAGCGCCCTCTCGCCGCTGAACGCCGACGCCACGCAGCTCTCGCGACAGGGGTCCCTGCCGGAGGGCCTGATCCCGCGTCTGCGAGCCGTGGAGGCCGACCGCGCCGCCTCGCCCTACAAGGACGACAGCCGCTTCGACTCCGGCGCCTTCGGACCGCGCCTCGTCCCGGCTCCCGCGGCCGAGGCAGAGGAGCCGGCGCAGCCCGAGCGCTCGGCGCCGGCGGTCCAGGACGCCGCGATCAACCGCGCCCCCGACGCCGCCTCGACGAGCCCCGAGACCGCCGATCTCCTCGAGGCCCTGCGCCGTCGCCGCGGCCAGCGCGAGGCGGCGCCGATCGAGCACGAGATCGAGGACGTTCAGGACGACACCGATCCGATCGCCCTCTTCGCCGCATTGGAGGAGCCGGACGACGAGCCCGCGGCCCCGGAGCCCACGCCTCGTCAGCCGTCCTCGAACGACGCCGGCGACAGCGGCGGCCGTCGGCGGCGCCGCAACGCCATGCCGTCGTGGGACGAGATCGTCTTCGGAGCACGCACCGACGAATGACCGCGGTCGCTCGCGTCAGGAGGCGAAGGCGCCGAGCCGCAGGAACGGCACCCTGGTCTCCTCCGGGGTGAGTGCGCCGTGCTGCCCGATCATGCCGCGGTTGCGCTGGTCCTCGGCCGTGCCGTCGTAGAGAGCGCGCACACCCGTGGCGGCGATCAGCACGTCACCGATCCGGGACCGGGCGTCGTCGCTGACGACGGGGCCGAAGAGACCGGCCCGCAGCGCCTCCTCCCGGGTGGCGACCTCGGCCACCCCCTCCAGATCGCGGCGCAGACGCGTAGCCAGCACCGCGGTGTCGGAGTCCGGCTCCCGGTACAGGTGCAGCATGCGGGGCTCGCCCCCGACGTGCCGGATGCCGACGAGATGCTCCTCCTCGAGCACGACCTGCCGATGGGACGGTACGTCGACCATGCCGTGATCCGAGGTCACCACCACGCCCACGCGCGGCGGGACGCGGACCGAGAGCGCGCCGTCGATCCGCTCCAGCGCGGTGACCCATTCCGCGGAGGCCACCCCGTGCTTGTGCCCCGCCTTGTCGACCTCGGGCAGGTAGCAGTAGACGAGGGAGCCCGGGTTCTCCGCGGCCAGCGCGTAGGAGGCCTCGACCCGTTCCTCCGGCGTCGCCGCGGGGACGAATGTCGCGCCGCGGAGGGTCGCACGTGTGAAGCCGCTGTGCGCGTACGCCGCCAGCCCCACGGCGAAGGCCGGCCGGCCCGTCGCCGCCATGCGCTCGAACACCGTGGGGGCGGCCTGCCAGGTGAGCGGGTCCAGACCGTCCGTCTCCCACCCGCTGAGCTGATTCACGAGGACATCCCGCTCCGGATCCCGGACGCGATAGCCGACGAGACCGTGCTGCCCCGGCCAGACCCCGGTGGTGAGACTCGTGAGGGCGGCCGCCGTCGTCGTCGGGAAGACCGTCTGCGCGATGTCCTTCTTCGTCATCGTCGCGGTGAGCGAGCGGGCGTGACCGGCGTGCCCGCGGAGGCTGATCGCCCCGAGGCCGTCGATCACCACGAGCAGGGTCGAATCGACGCGCGGCAGCGTGGCGGATTCGCCGCGGAGAGCGGCGCACAGGTCGTCCGCCACCCCGACGACGCTCCGGGCGCCCGGCGGCGCGGACGGTAGCATGAAGGACATCCGAGCCAGTCTGACACAGGCTCCCGTACGCCCTCAGGAAGTCCATGCCGAAAACCCCGCCGCCCGAGCCTGTCGAGGAACGCATCCAGGACATCGATCTCTCTCACGAGATGCAGGGCTCCTTTCTGGAGTACGCGTACTCCGTCATCTATTCGCGGGCACTCCCGGACGCCAGAGACGGCCTCAAGCCGGTGCAGCGCCGCATCCTGTTCCAGATGGCCGAGATGGGCCTGCGCCCGGACCGCGGCCATGTGAAGAGCGCCCGGGTCGTCGGCGAGGTCATGGGAAAACTGCACCCCCATGGCGACTCGGCGATCTATGACGCGCTCGTCCGCCTCGCGCAGGAGTGGGCCCTCCGGGTGCCGCTCGTCGACGGTCACGGCAACTTCGGATCCCTGGACGACGGCCCCGCCGCCGCGCGGTACACCGAGGCGCGTCTCGCCGCCCCCGCGCTCTCGCTCACCGAGAACCTCGACGAGGACGTCGTCGACTTCATCCCGAACTACGACGGCCAGTTCCAGCAGCCGGCCGTGCTGCCCGCGGCGTTCCCCAACCTGCTCGTCAACGGTGCCAGCGGCATCGCGGTGGGCATGGCGACCAACATGGCGCCGCACAACCTCATCGAGGTCGTCGCCGCGGCGACCCACCTGCTCGAGAACCCGGACGCCACCACCGAGGACCTCATGGAGTACGTCCCCGGTCCCGACTTCCCGTCGGGCGGGATCCTCATGGGGCTCGACGGCGTCAAGGACGCCTACACGACCGGGCGCGGTGCCCTCAAGGTCCGCGGGCGGACGTCGATCGAGCCGCTGGGCCCCCGGCGCACGGGCATCATCGTGTCGGAGCTGCCCTACATGGTCGGTCCGGAGCGTCTCATCGAGAAGATCCGCGACGCGGTGCAGGCGAAGAAGCTGCAGGGCATCAGCGACGTCACCGATCTCACCGACCGCAACCACGGCCTCCGCGTCGCCATCGGGATCAAGACCGGTTTCGATCCGAACGCCGTGCTGGAGCAGCTCTACCGGCTCACCCCGCTGGAGGACTCCTTCAGCATCAACAACGTCGCCCTCGTCGACGGCCAGCCCCGCACCCTCGGGCTCAAGGAGATGCTCAGCGTCTACGTCGGCCACCGCATCGAGGTCATCACCCGCCGCAGCCGGTACCGTCTCGCCCGCCGGGAGGAGCGCCTGCACCTGGTGGAGGGTCTGCTCATCGCGATCCTCGACATCGACGAGGTCATCCAGGTCATCCGGTCGTCGGACGACACCGAGCAGGCCCGCACCCGGCTCCGGTCCGTGTTCGACCTCAGCGAGCCGCAGGCCGAGTACATCCTCGAGCTGCGGCTGCGACGTCTGACCAAGTTCTCGCGCATCGAGCTCGAGGCGGAACGCGACGCCCTCCTCGCGGAGATCGCGTCGCTGCGCGAGCTGCTCGCCAGCCCGGCCCTGCTGCGCGCGGCCGTCGCCCGGGAGCTGGACGCCGTGGCCGAGGCGTACGGGACGCCGCGGCGCACCCTGCTGATGAACGCGGCCCCGCCGAAGCCCCGTGCGACGAAGGGCGCCGTCGACCTGCAGATCGCCGACGCGCCGACCACCGTCGTCCTCTCGACGACGGGCCGCGCCGTGCGCGTGGACCTCGGCGAAGGACAGGACTTGACGGCTCCGGCCCGGCGGAGCAAGCACGATGCCATCCTCGCGACGGTCGAGACGACGGTCCGCGGCGAGGTCGGGGCGCTCACCAGCACGGGACGCGTCGTCCGCTTCTCCCCCGTGGACCTGCCCTCGGTGCCGGGCACCTCGGTGCAGCTCGCCGCGGGGACTCCGCTGCGCGACTACCTGGGGATCACGACCAAGAGTGAGCGCATCCTCGGGTTCGTCCGTTTCGACAGTGAGACCCCCGTCGCGCTCGGCACCGCCCAGGGCATCGTGAAGCGCATCGTGCCGTCGACCCTGCCCGTGCGGCCCGACCTGGAGGTCATCGGCCTCAAGACCGGAGACTCCGTGGTCGGTGTGGCCGACGCGGCGGATGACGCCGACCTCGTGTTCCTGACGACGGATGCGCAGCTGCTGCGGTTCTCGGCCTCGACGGTCCGCCCCCAGGGCGCGCCGGCCGGCGGCATGGCGGGCATCAAGCTCGGCTCGGGCGCCTCCGTCCTCTTCTTCGGCGCCGTCCGCCCGGACACCGATGCCGTCGTCGCCACGGTGTCGGGCGCGGAGAGCATCCTGCCCGGCACCGATCCCGGCCGCGCGAAGGTCTCGGCCTTCACGGAATACCCGTCGAAGGGCCGCGCGACCGGCGGCGTCCGCGCCCACGCCTTCCTGAAGGGCGAGGACCGCCTCACCGTCGCCTGGGTCGGCCCGAACCCGGCTCTGGCCGTCGACCCCACCGGCGCGGTGCGCAAGCTGCCGGACGTGGGGGCACGACGCGACGCCTCCGGCCAGCCGATCGACGGGGTCATCGGCAGCATCGGCCGCACGCTCGTCTGATCCGTTCCACGAAAGAAGGGGACCCGGCCTCGCCGGGTCCCCTTCGTCGTTGCGTCTTCCGTCAGGCGTCGATGGACTCGCGCGAGAGCTGGTCGGCGGAGTCGATGATGAACTCCCGCCGAGGGGCGACCTCGTTGCCCATGAGCAGTTCGAAGACACGGCCCGCCGCCTCCGCGTCCTCCATCCGGACACGGCGGAGCAGCCGACCGGAGCGGTCCATCGTCGTGTTCGCGAGCTGCTCGGCATCCATCTCGCCGAGACCCTTGTAGCGCTGAATCGGCTCATGCCAGCGCTTGCCGGCCTTGCGGAGCTTGGCGAGCAGCGCGTGCAGCTCCTGCTCGCTGTACGTGTAGATGGTCTCGTTCGGCTTGGATCCCGGGTTGATGACGATGATCCGGTGCAGCGGCGGCACAGCCGCGAAGACCCGCCCGTGCTCGATGAGCGGCCGCATGTAGCGGAAGAAGAGCGTGAGCAGCAGGGTGCGGATGTGCGCGCCGTCGACGTCGGCGTCGCTCATGAGGATGATCTTCCCGTAGCGCGCGGCATCGATGTCGAAGGTCCGGCCGGAGCCGGCCCCGATCACCTGGATGATCGACGCGCACTCGGCGTTGGACAGCATGTCGCCGACCGACGCCTTCTGCACGTTGAGGATCTTCCCGCGGATCGGCAGCAGCGCCTGGAACTCGCTGTTGCGCGCGTTCTTCGCCGTGCCGAGGGCCGAGTCGCCCTCGACGATGAAGAGCTCGCTGCGCTCCACGTCGTTCGTCCGGCAGTCGACGAGCTTGGTCGGCAGGGTGGACGACTCGAGCGCGTTCTTCCGGCGCTGCGTCTCCTTGTGTGCCCGTGCCGACACGCGGGCCTTCATCTCGGAGACGATCTTGTCGAGCAGCTGCGTGGCCTGGCTCTTGTCGTCGCGTTTGGTGGAGGTGAACCGCTGCTGGAGGTCCTTCCGCATCACCTGGGCCACGATCTGGCGCACGGCGGGCGTGCCGAGCACCTCCTTCGTCTGCCCCTCGAACTGCGGCTCCGGCACGTTGACCGTGAGGACCGCGGTGAGGCCGGCGAGGACGTCGTCCTTCTCGAGCTTGTCGTTGCCGACCTTGAGTCGGCGGGCGTTCTGCTCGACCTGGCTGCGGAGCACCTTCAACAACTCCTGCTCGAAACCCTGCTGATGCGTGCCGCCCTTCGGGGTGGAGATGATGTTCACGAAGGAGCGGATGCGGGTGTCGTAGCCGGTGCCCCAGCGCAGGGCGATGTCGACGGCGCAGACGCGCTCGACCTCGGTCGCCACCATGTGCCCGTCCGGCTGCAGGACCGGGACGGTCTCGGTGAACGTGCCCTCCCCCTGGATGCGCCAGGTGTCGGTCACCGGCGGGTCGACCGCGAGGTAGTCCACGAACTCGGAGATGCCGCCCTCGTAGAGGTACGACGTCTCCACGGGGCCGGTCGGCGCACCGTCCTCCCCCACCCCGGCGCTCGCGGGGCGCTCGTCGCGCACCACGATCTCGAGCCCGGGGACCAGGAAGGCCGTCTGACGCGCCCGCGTCTCGAGCTCGGCGAGCTGGAACGCGGCGTCCTTGGTGAAGATCTGGCGGTCGGCCCAGTACCGCACCCGGGTGCCGGTGACGCCGCGCGGCGCCTTGCCGACGACGCGCAGCTCGCTGTTCTCCTCGAACGGGGTGAACGGCGCATCGGGCCGCTTCTCCCCCGAGTCCTGGAAGATGCCGGGCTCACCGCGGTGGAAGGACATCGCGTAGGTCTTGCCGCCGCGGTCGACCTCGACGTCGAGGCGCTCGGAGAGGGCGTTCACGACCGAGGCGCCGACGCCGTGCAGGCCTCCCGATGCCGCATAGGAGCCACCGCCGAACTTCCCTCCGGCGTGCAGCTTCGTGTAGACGACCTCGACGCCGGTCAGACCGGTTCGCGGCTCGACGTCGACGGGGATGCCGCGACCGCGGTCGTGCACCTCGACGCTGCCGTCGTCGTGGAGGATGACGTCGATACGCGAGCCGTTGCCGGCCACCGCCTCGTCGACGGAGTTGTCGATGATCTCCCAGAGGCAGTGCATGAGCCCGGGCGAACCGTTCGAGCCGATGTACATGCCGGGGCGCTTGCGGACCGCTTCGAGTCCTTCGAGCACCTGGAGATGATGGGCGGAGTACTCGGCATTCACAATCTCCGAGTCTATTCGCGGGACGGAGCCGCCCCTCGCAGACACTCCCCGGGTCGCCGCGTTCGCGGGTGCGCGCGTACGCGCTGAGCGAAACACGCCGTCGACCGGGCATGCCCCCAGGTGCAGCGTGGTTGTATTGAGCACGACCAACAAGGACGCCGACACCCGAGGAGGCCCCGAGATGAATGCAACGACCGAACGTGAGACCTCCGCTGTCGAGTACCGCCTGACCGCGATGGACCGCTGCGACTCGTGTGGAGCGCAGGCCTACATCGCCGCCGAGGTCAACGGTTCCGAGCTGCTCTTCTGCGCCCACCACGGCCGCAAGTACGAAGAGAAGCTGCGCAGCGTGGCCACGAGCTGGCACGACGAGACCGCTCGTCTCATCGAGACGGTCTGATCAGCACCTGAGCCGGCCGAACCGGTTCAGTCCACGACCCTCCGCCGAATCCGCGGACCGAGGCGGGTGAGGATCTCCTCGCCCACCGTATCGATCCGCTCGGCGAGGGTCGTTGCTGTCTCCTCCCCCTGTGCGCCGGGGCCGAAGATCGTCACCTCGTCGCCGACCGCCATCCCCGGCCAGCCGTCGACCGTCATCGTGGCGACATCGATGGTCGAGACCGCACGCGAGCCGGCGGGGGTGCCCACCGTCATCCCGGTCAGCGTGGAGGGGACGCCGTCCAGGCTCCCGACGGCGACGATCGCGCTCTCGCCCTCCACCCGCACGACCGGCGCGACGAGACGCGCCGCGGGACGGACCCCGTCGAGGTCCGGACCGTCCGCCGAGCGGATGCCGTAGCAGAACGCGCCGATCCGCGACACGGTCCCGCGCAACTCGGGTCGCCACCAGGACGCGGCCGAGGCCGTGAGGTGTACAGACCCCGGCTGCGGCCCGGTCAGGCCGACCTGCCGGACGGCGTCGAGGAACACGGCCTGCGCCTCGTCGTCCTCGGCATCGCTCGCCTCGGCGATGTGGCTCCAGACGCCGACGAGGGCGAGTGCGCCGGAGCGCTCGGCGTCTCGGGCTTCGGCGACCGCGGCCGCCCAGTCCTCCGGGCGCACGCCGTTGCGATGCAGCCCGGTGTCGATCTTGAGGTGGATCCGTGCGCGCACGCCGAGGACCTCCGCCCGCGCGGCGATGCGCCGGAGATACTCGACCGTGCCGACGCCGAGCTCGATGTCCTGCAGGAGCGCCTCGTCGATCTCCTCATCGGTCGAGGTCGCCCAGGCGAACACCGTCACCTCTCCGCCCGCGATGCGCCGGACCTCGACGCCTCCGCGCACGTCATAGCTGCCGAACGAGGTCACCCCGGCCTCGAGGGCCGTCTCGACCGCCCAGCGGAGCCCGTGGCCGTAGGCGTCGTCCTTGAGGACCAGCATCAGCGTGGAGTCGCCGAGGCGGTCACGGACCGCCGCGATGTTCGCGCGGAAGACGGCACTGTCCAGACGCAGTTCGGGGCGCATCGGGCCTCCCATCATGCCTCCCATCCGCGCACGGCGTGCGCTCCCGGGACCGCGACGAGCTCGGCCGGGGTCATCCGGGTCAGCTCCGCCCAGCGCGCGATAGCGCCGGAGGCGGGTCCGGTCCCTCCGAAATAGGTCACCGCGTCGCCCACCTCCGCGAGAGCGCCCTGGAGGTCGATGACGCAGACGTCCATCGCGACACGCCCGACGATAGGGTGCAGTGCGCCGTCGATCTCCACGTCCGCGTGGTTGCCCAGGGCCCGGACGACGCCCTGAGCGTAGCCGCCCGTCACGAGCGCGACCGTGGTGTCCGCCGCCGCCCGGAAGGTGTAGCCGTACGAGACGGCCTCTCCCGCCCGCAGGCGCTTGGTGGACATGACACGGCCAACCAGACGCATGACCGGAGGCGTCGTCGGGAGGCCCTCCGCGGATGGCAGCCCATAGAGGAGACGGGGATCGAGGTCCGGCTCTCCAGTGGTCGTGGCGGTGATGCCTTCGAGACGGAGCGCCTCGACCTCTCCGGGAGAGTCCACGATGACCTCCTCCGCTCCCGCCGCGGTCACCGCCTGGGCGACGGCGAGCAGACCGTGACCCCACGCATCGCGCCGGAGGTCGGCCCGGCGACCCCCCGCCCGGATCGCCGCGGACGCGCCGGCAGCGAGGGCCGAACGCGAGATCATCGCCTGCGGAAGCGCACTCGAACTCGTCTCACACACGTGCTCCAGCCTAGCTTCCGCGCTCCCAGGAGCCTGGGGGCTCCCCGCGTAGACTGGGACGTCGATCCCTAGACCCGGAGCTTCATGTCTCGTCTTTCTCTCGCGCCCCGCATCCGCTACCTCCTCGGCCGTGCCCGCCGCATCGACGTCGGTTCCGTCTTCGAACGTGCCAAGGAGGCCTCGGCCCAGCATCACCGGCCCGTGCCCACGATCGTCGCCGACATGCTCTGGTCGGCGGCCCGTCACAACGTCGGCTTCCAGGACTACATCGACTACGACTTCGCGATGCTGAACCGCGCCGAGCGCGAGACGTACATGACGCACCCCGTGTCCAACCAGCTCTCGCAGAAGTACGACCACCCCGACTTCCGCTGGATCTTCCAGGACAAGATCGAGTTCAACCGCAAGTTCTCCGCGCACCTGCACCGCGAGTGGATGGTGGTCGAGGAGGGGAACGCCGACGAGGTCCGCGCCCTCACGGAGCGCCTCGGCACGATCGTCACGAAGGAGCCGGTCGGTCAGGCCGGCACCGGTGTGCACCGGTATCACGCGGCCGACATCACGGACTGGACCGAGTTCCACCGCGGCCTCCTCGATCGCGGCGAACTGCTGATCGAAGAGGTCATCCGCCAGCACGACGACCTGGCGGCCGTGTGCCCCGGGACCGTGAACACCACGCGCATCACCGCGTTCTTCGACGGCGAGAAGGCGCACATCCTCGCGATGGCCCAGAAGTTCGGCCGCGGCGCGGTGAGCGATCAGATGACCTTCGGCGGCTTCTACACGATGCTCGACGAGAACGGGCACGCGGTGGGCGCCGGCTACGACTCGCACGGCCACGTCCACGAGACGCACCCCGACTCCGGGTTCCGCATCGCCGACTTCCAGCTGCCGTACATCGACGAGGTGCGCGCGTTCATCGATCAGGTTGCCCGCGTCGTGCCGCAGGTGCAGTACGTCGGCTGGGACGTCGTCGTGACCCCGGACGGCCCCGTGCTCGTCGAGGGCAACTGGGGCGCAGGCGTGTACGAGAACAAGCCCAGCGTCACCGGGATCCGGACCGGGCACAAGCCGCGCTACCGCGAGGTCATCGGCTTCTGACCCTGTCGAAGCGTCGACCCGGCCCCTTACGCGCAAACCGGCCCCTTGCGTTCGCATGCAAGGGGCCGGTTCGTTCGTAAAGGGGTGGGTCGACCTGCTCAGACCGCGCGGACGATGCCGAGCGGGGTGGACTCGAGGCCCTGGCCGAGCGGGTTGTCACCCAGGATCTTCACCAGCCGCAGCTCCCCCGCCTTGTCCAGCGTGGAGCCGAGGATGTTGCCGCCGAGATCGTTGATGTCGACCACTGCTACCTCGGCCCGGCCGCCGATCAGCGTCTTCAGGTGCGCGGCGACGCCATCCGGATCCTTGGGGCCGAGCACGACCGCCTCGTTGTACGGCGGGATGGTGTGCTTCGTCGGGCCGTCGATCGCGCGCGCCTTGTCCCCCGCGATGCGGTAGAAGTCGCCCTTGCGCCCGAAGGCCTTGGTGACCGCCGAGACGGCCGCCGCGAAGAGGATGCGCGGTGTACCGCACTCGCGCAGCGCCATCTCCATCGTCTCCGGCATGCCGAGACCGATGCCGTACGGCGTGCGGGTGACGTACTTCGACAGGAACAGCGCGAGCTTGCGCGGCTTGATCTCGTCCAGGCGGTAGGACCGCCCCTGCGTGATCGCGACGATCTTCTCGGTCACGAAGAGGAGGTCGCCCGGCTGGACGGCATCCTTGGCGTACTCCGTGATGATGGCGTCGAGATCGTCGTCCGGCATCACGACACGGGTGCGCAGCGGAATCCGCGCGTAGCTCTTTCCGTCGACGCTCGTCTCGAGCGCCTTGCCCTCGTTCGCCTGCATCACTCGAGGTAGTCCCGCAGCGACTGCGAGCGGCTCGGGTGGCGCAGCTTGGCCATCGTCTTGGACTCGATCTGGCGGATGCGCTCACGCGTCACCCCGAACGTGTCACCGATCTGGTCGAGCGTCTTCGGCTGACCGTCGCCCAGGCCGAAGCGCATTCGGATCACGCCAGCCTCGCGCTCCGAGAGCGAGTCGAGGAGCTGCTCGAGCTGACGCTGCAGCATCGTGAAGCCCACGGCATCGGCGGGGACCACGGCCTCGGTGTCCTCGATGAGGTCACCGAACTCGCTGTCGCCGTCTTCGCCGAGCGGCGTGTGCAGGGAGATCGGCTCGCGACCGTACTTCTGCACCTCCACGACCTTCTCCGGAGTCATGTCGAGCTCGCGGCTCAGCTCTTCCGGAGTGGGTTCGCGACCGAGGTCCTGCAGCATCTGGCGCTGCACGCGGGCGAGCTTGTTGATGACTTCGACCATGTGCACCGGGATGCGGATCGTGCGGGCCTGGTCGGCCATGGCGCGGGTGATGGCCTGACGGATCCACCAGGTGGCGTAGGTCGAGAACTTGAAGCCCTTGGTGTAGTCGAACTTCTCGACCGCGCGGATGAGACCGAGGTTGCCCTCCTGGATCAGATCCAGGAACTGCATGCCGCGACCGGTGTAGCGCTTGGCGAGGGAGACGACGAGACGGAGGTTCGCGCCGAGGAGGTGGCTCTTCGCGCGCTGACCGTCACGGGCGACCCACTGCAGGTCGAGTCCGAGCTGGCTCGTCTTCTCGGCGGGAGACATCGCGGAGAGCTTCTCCTCCGCGAACAGACCCGCCTCGATGCGCATCGCGAGCTCGACCTCTTCGGCCGCGTTCAGCAGCGCGACCTTTCCGATCTGCTTCAGGTAGTCCTTGACCGGGTCGGCGGTCGCGCCGGTGATCTGGGTCGAGTAGACCGGGACCTCTTCGTCGTCCTTGGAGGAGATGACGATCGCACCGGTCGGCAGCGGCTCGGTGAAGGCCGGCTTCGCGTCGTCCTCCTCCTCGTCGCCCGCGGCGTCTTCGGAGCCCTCGGCCGCAGCGGCGTCGTCTTCCTCGACGACGTCGTCCGACTTCTTCTTCTTCACGGGGGCGCGCTTGGCCGCGGCGCGCTTGGGCGCGGGAGCCGCTTCGGTCGCTTCGACGTCCTCGACCTCGGGATCCGCGGTGATCTGATCGGCCTTCTTCGTCCGCGTGTTCTTCGTCGTGGCAGGAGTCACGTTTCGCCTTTCACGGGGCCGCTGGGAGACCCCGGGACATTTCGGACACTAGTAAGACCCTTGTCAAGTCCAGCGCTCGAAAACACTGATTGACAACGGGTCGGACTCCTAGTATCGCACACGTATGGCGATGAGGACGCATTCGCGCCCGATCCGCACGGACGGATTCAGCCGCGGCCCGGCTTGTCGTCGTCGCCCGACGGACGGGTGGCGAGGTAGCGCTCGAGCTCGGCCGCGAGCTCATCGGCGCTGGGCAGGTCGCGTTCGCTGAATCCGCCTTCGTCGTACGAGTCGTCCTCGGGGTCACGGCCGGCCATGTAGGCGTCGTAGCGACGTTCCAGGTTGTGCACCATCTGCTGCAGCTCGTCGTTCGCCGCGACCTGCTCGTCGACCCGGGCGATGTAGTCCGCGCGCCGCTCCTGCACGGCGTCCAGCATGAGCACGAGACCGGTCGACGCCATGAGCTTCTCCGCCGCCGCGCTGACCGCCTCGGGGTTCTCGGTCTCGGCGAGGTAGTGCGGCACGAGGAGGACGAAGCCGACGACGCGTTCCCCGCGCTCCGCGAACCGGTACTCGAGCAGGTGACCGGCAGTGGCGGGCACCTGCGTGCGCGGACGCCACACGGAGTGCGACACGACGAGGTCGCGCCGGTTCCCGCTCACCGTCGTCCCGATGGGACGCGTGTGCGGCACGGGCATGGCGATGGAGTGCACCCAGTGCAGTCCCGACGCCTCGAACTCCGCTGCGAGGTCCAGCACCGTCTCCGCGAAGGCGTTCCAGGCGAAGTCGGGCTCGTAGCCCGTGAGGAGGAGGAACGGACGACCGAGCGCGTCCGTGGCGAGGGAGAGCTCGAGTCGGGGCGGGCGGAACTCGGCGAGGTGGTCCTGGTCGAACGAGATCACGGGGCGACGCGCGCGGTAGTCGAGGAGCACGTCGTTGTCGAAGATCGCGAGCGGCTGCGGCGACGTCGTCTCCCTCATGTGATCGATGAGCCCCGACACCGCACTGCCCGCGTCGGTGAATCCGGTGAGCAGCATCACGAGAGGCAGGCCGTGGGGCACCGTGGGAGCGTTCGCGACGCGTTCGTGGATCTCTCCGGAGAAGGGCATGTCTCCATGCTACGAGCCGCACCCGGACCCGGGCTCTGACCTGTCTCGCTGAGAGCGAACACACCCCGCCGGGCGGGCCGACGACCCCGGGGCGGAGATCCTAGGATGGAGACCATGACGCTTCCCGCGCTCTCGCACACCACCGATCAGTTCCCCGGAAGCGCTGCCGATGCCGCAGTGCTCGTCGTCCCCGATCTCTCCGAGTCGGCCGAGCCCCTGGCGGCTCACCCCGGTCTCGCCGACGTCCTCGCGGGCATCGGCTTCACCGGCGCCGCCGGAGCGTTCGCGCGGGTCTACGCCCCCGAGGTGACGACGCTCCCCTTCGCGGTCGTCGGCGTCGGCTCCACCATCGACGACGCGTCCGTGCGCAGCGCTGCCGGAACGGCTCTCCGCTCCTTCACCGGCTTCGACACCGTCTCGCTCGGCCTCGCCTCCGGACTCGAGGCGCACGCGGCCGCGGCGGCGGAAGGCGCCGTCCTCGGCGGCTACCGCTTCGACGACTATCGCGCCGAGAACGGCAGGAAGAAGCGGGCGACGGCGGTCGTCGTCCACGCCCCGCTCGACGACGCGACGATCGCCCGTGCCCACGCGACGGGCGAGGCCGTCGCCCTCATCAAGGACCTCGTGAACGTGCCCGCCGAGTGGCAGAGCCCTGCGCAGCTCGCGCAGAGCGCCGCCGACAGCGTCGCCGACCTCGACGTCACCGTGCAGATCCTCGACGAAACCGCTCTCGCGGAACAGGGCTTCGGCGGCATCCTCGGCGTCGGCCAGGGCTCCGACCGGCCGCCGCGTCTCGTCCGCCTCGACTACGCGCCGGCGGACGCGCAGCGCCACATCGCCCTCGTCGGCAAGGGCATCACCTTCGACACCGGCGGCCTGTCGCTGAAGCCCGCGGCCTCGATGGTCGGCATGAAGTTCGACATGGCCGGTGCCGCGACCTCCCTCGCCGCCCTCCGCGCCATCGCCGCCCTCCGCCTCCCCGTGCACGTGACCGCCTGGCTCTGCATCACCGACAACATGCCGTCCGGCCGCGCCCTCCGCCCCGGCGACGTCATCCGCATCCTCGACGGCACCACCGTCGAGGTGCTGAACACCGACGCGGAAGGGCGCCTCGTCCTCGCCGACGGTCTGGTCGCCGCGAGCCGCGAGAACCCCGACGTCATCATCGACGTCGCGACGCTGACCGGCGCGATCGTCGCGGCCCTCGGCCACCGTCACACCGGCGTCTTCGGCGACGACGAGACGGTCGCGGAGTTCCTCGCCGCCGCCGCGCGCACGGGGGAGCCGGCGTGGCACATGCCTCTGCCCGCCTACATGGAGGAGACGCTCGACTCCCCCATCGCCGACATGATCAACGCCAACATGGGAGATCGGATGGGCGGCGCGTCCTTCGCCGGCCTCTTCCTGCGGCGCTTCGTCGGCCGCACCTCGGACGCGGACGACGCGCCGCGCATCCCCTGGGTGCACCTGGACATCGCGGGCTCCGGTGAACACGCCGGCGCCCCCTACGGCTTCACCGAGAAGGGCCCCACGGGGGCGATGGTCCGATCGATCATCGCCTTCGCCGAAGCAGCATCCCACCCGGAGGCATGACACCCATGACAACCCACACCTTCGACATCGTCGTCCTGGGCGGCGGCAGCGGCGGGTACGCCGCGGCACTGCGAGCGAGCGAGCTCGGCAAGTCCGTCGCACTGATCGAGAAGGACAAGGTGGGAGGCACATGCCTCCACCGCGGGTGCATCCCCACGAAGGCGCTGCTGCACGCCGCCGAGGTGGCGGACCACGTGCGTGACGCCTCCTCCGTGGGAGTCACGGCCTCGTTCGGCGGGATCGACGTCGCCGGGGTGCGCGCCTATCGCGAGGGCATCGTCGCCAAGAAGTACAAGGGTCTCGAGGGGCTCGTGAAGGCGCGCGGGATCACGACGGTCACCGGGCTCGGTCGCCTGAACGCGGACCGGAGCGTGAGCGTCGGCGACGACGTCTACGTCGGCACGGACGTGATCCTCGCCACGGGCTCCTACAGCCGCTCGCTGCCGGGGCTCGAGATCGGCGGCCGGATCCTGACCAGCGAGCAGGCCCTCGCCCTGGACGTCATCCCCGAGCGCGTGCTCATCCTGGGCGGCGGCGTGATCGGCGTCGAGTTCGCGAGCGTGTGGCGCTCCTTCGGCGCCGAGGTGACGATCGTGGAGGCCCTGCCCCACCTCGTCCCGAACGAAGACATCGCGATGAGCAAGGGACTCGAGCGCGCGTTCCGCCGCCGCGGCATCCAGTACTCCCTCGGCGTGCGCTTCCAGAGCGCCACGCAGGACGACTCGTCCGTGACCGTCACGCTGGAGGACGGCACGGAGTTCACCGCCGACTACCTCCTCGTCGCCGTCGGCCGCGGCCCCGCCACCGCCGACCTGGGCTTCGAGGAAGCCGGCGTGCGTCTGGACCGCGGGTTCGTGACCGTGGACGGCGACCTCCGCACCGATGTCCCCGGCGTGTGGGCGGTCGGCGACATCGTCCCGGGTCTCCAGCTCGCCCACCGCGGGTTCCAGCAGGGCATCGCGGTCGCCGAGCGCATCGCGGGTCTCTCCCCCGTGAACGTGCCCGACGTGCAGATCCCGAAGGTCACCTACTCCAGCCCCGAGGTCGCCTCGGTCGGTCTGACGGAGGAGGCGGCGGTCGCCGCGCACGGTCCCGACGCCGTCCACTCCTACGAGTACAACCTCGCGGGGAACGGGAAGAGCGAGATCATCGGCACGGGTGGCCTCGTCAAGGTCGTCCGCCTCAAGGACGGACCCGTCCTCGGTGTGCACCTCCTCGGCGACCGCGTCGGGGAGCTCATCACCGAAGGGCAGCTCGCGGTCGCGTGGGAAGCCCACCCGGAGGACATCGCGCCGCTCATCCACGCCCACCCGACCCAGAGCGAGGCCCTCGGCGAAGCCTTCCTCGCACTGGCCGGAAAGCCCCTGCACGCCCTCTGAGCACCAACCGGTGCCCGAGTCACTAAGCTAGACAAGCGTCATACAACTTCTGAAGGAGACTCAGTCATGAGCACATCCGTGGTCCTCCCCGCTCTCGGTGAGAGCGTCACAGAGGGTACGGTCACCCGCTGGCTCAAGCAGGTGGGAGACACCGTCCAGGCGGACGAGGGCCTGCTCGAGATCTCGACCGACAAGGTCGACACCGAGATCCCCTCCCCCGTCACCGGCGTGATCGAGGAGATCCTCGTGGCCGAGGACGAGACCGTCGAGGTCGGCGCCGTGCTGGCACGTGTCGGTTCCGGTGCTGCTCCCGCGGCTCAGCCCGAGGCTCCTGCCGCTCCGCAGGCCGAGGCTCCCGCCGCGCCGGCCCCGCAGGCCGAGACTCCGGCTGCACAGCCCGAGACTCCGGCTGCTCCCGCTCCGCAGGCCGAGGCCCCCGCCGCGCCGGCCCAGCCCGCTGCTCCCGCACAGCCCGCTGCTCCGGCACAGCCCGCGCAGACCGAGGCTCCCAAGCTGTCGCTGCCGACCGAGAGCGACAACCTCTACGTGACCCCGCTCGTCCGCCGTCTGGCTGCGCAGCAGGGCGTGGATCTGGCCACGGTCAAGGGCACCGGCGTCGGAGGCCGTATCCGCAAGGAGGATGTCCTCAAGGCGGCCGAGACGGCGACCGCCGCACCGGCCGCCGCCGCGGCACCGGCTCCGGCACCGCTCGAGGTGTCGCCGCTGCGCGGAACCACTCAGCCGATGTCGCGCCTGCGCAAGGTCCTCGCCAAGCGCGCGGTCGAGTCGATGCAGCAGACCGCTCAGCTCACCACCGTGGTCGAGGTCGACGTCACCGCTCTCGCCGAGTACCGCGACAGCGTCAAGGCGTCCTTCCTCGAGAAGACGGGCGACAAGCTCTCCTTCCTCCCTTTCTTCGCGCTGGCGGCGGCGGAGGCCCTGCAGGCCTTCCCGATCATCAACGCGACGGTCGACGGCGAGCAGATCGTCTACCCGGCCTCCGAGAACGTCTCGATCGCGGTCGACACCGAGCGCGGTCTGCTCACGCCGGTGCTCCGCGACGCGGCCTCGAAGAACATCGCCGAGATCGCCCATGAGATCGCCGACCTCGCGGCGCGCACGCGCGACAACAAGCTGAAGCCGGACGAGCTCGCCGGCGGCACGTTCACGCTGACCAACACCGGTTCGCGCGGCGCGCTGTTCGACACCCCCGTGGTGTTCCTGCCGCAGTCGGCGATCCTCGGCACCGGCACGGTCGTCAAGCGCCCGGGTCTGGTCAAGGTCGGCGGCACCGACGCGATCGCGGTCCGCTCCTACGTGTACCTGGCTCTGTCGTACGACCACCGCATCATCGACGGTGCCGACGCGGCCCGCTTCCTCGGTGCGGTGAAGGCCCGCCTCGAGGCTGCGCAGTTCAGCGGTCAGCTCGGAGCCTGATCCGGCGGCTTCGCCCTCACCTCGGCTGGTCCGCGACGCGATACGCGTCGCGGACCAGCCATTTCTCGTCCGCCCACACCAGTACGACGATCATCGCCCCCGCGCCTGAGCCCTCTCGACCCGCGGACGACGACACCAGCTCCAGCACGGCGATGTCTCCGTAGCGATCCACCAGCACGGGGTCCTCACCGCCGATGAGCTCTGCCGCGACCGCCCTGATCGCCGGCGCTCCCCCCGCGATCGCCGTCGCGCACACCGGATCCTCTCGCGACTCGCACTCCGCGATCCGCGTCATCACGTCCGGCAGGGCGGCCAGCGGATCATCGACCGCCGGTGGCGTGGCGCCCGCGGTGAGCGACGGCATCGGCGACCGCGCGGGTTCCCGCGAGGTCTCGTCCGCGGGATCCGACGTCGACGGACGCGCGGTCGTCGCCGTACCCGCATCGGGGCTTCCGGCCGCAGACCCCTCTCCTCCGCTGGGCCATAACGACCCGGCGACGAGCACAGCCGCCGCGCAGACTCCGGCGACGACGAAGATCCGCCCCCGGCGGGGCCGTGTGCTCCGCCGCTCCGTCCCTCTGGGCGCTTCGACCTCGCTCGGGCGGACGAGGGCGCGCGCTCGGCCGGCGAGGTGGTCGAGGAAGGCGCGAAGGGCGGCGGCGACCGTCGCTCGCTCGCGCACGCGGGGACGGTCCCGCGGCAGGCCGGTCTCCCGCTCCCGAGTGCGCGTGGCGGAGTCGGCTCGGAGGCGCCGGAGCGCCGTGGCGGCGCCGACGGAGGCACCCACCTGATCCTCGGTCGCGGACTCCAGCGGCCGCGGCGCCGCGATCTCCAGCAGCTCCCGCTCCCCTTCTTCGAGCAGCCGTCGCGGTACACGGCGTTGCGCGGCAGCCGTGCGGAGATGCTCCCGGAGGCGATCGAGGACGCGGATCAGCGCCTTGTCCGTGCAGTCCGCGTGCAGGCGATCCAGGACTGCCAGGACCGCCGACGCCGCGTCCTGGCCCGCTCCCAGCACGAAGACAGGACGGCCGCGTTCGGTGAGCCACCAGGCCCCCGGCACCTCGGCGGCCGGCATCGGCCCCAGCTCGCTCAGCCCGCGCAGCATGCTCACGACGACCGTGCTGATCTCCCCCGAGGACAGCCCTCCCCGCGCTCGACCGGCCCGCTCCAGGAAGACGTGCAGAGTCTCCGTGCACCACGGAAGCAGCACGTCGTGTCCGCGCGCGCGACGGACGACGTCGAGAGGGGCGGCGACGTGCTGCGACCCCGCGTACCGCCACCCCGCCCATCCGGTGAGGCCCTCCGCATCGCGGCGCACGACCGGACCATCCGGCGAGGCGACGAGAGCGCCCTCCAGGGGTCCCTCCCCAGGATCCAGGAGCCGGATCGTGCGATGAGCCTGCGGCAGTACGGCCTGGTCGAAGGGCGGATTCTCACGCTCATCTGTCATGCGACCCATCCCAACCGATCGCCACGGTCCCGTCCGCGCATTCATCCGCTCCGGGACGGGATCCGGAACCGGGCCGGACTGTGCAGAAGAGATCAGGCGCCCTCCTCTCCGCTGCACGCGAACGGCGGCATCGCAAGGCTCTCGGACTCGGTAGGCTGGTCTCCATGGCAAAGCGTGCTCCCGAACCCGAGAAGCGTCCTGGGTTCTTCTCCCAGATCAAGTCCCTCTTCCGGTTCACGCGCGAGGCCTACCCCTGGCTCCCCTGGGCGCAGGCCGCGATCCTCATCGGCGGTGTGCTCCTCGGTCTCCTGGCCGGCTACCTGATCCCGCCGTTCCAGGTGTGGACCCTCGTCCTGTGGGCCATCACCGGCCTCATGCTCGGCGTCCTCGGCGCCCTCTTCCTCATGACCAGGCTCTCGACCTCGGCCATGTACACGAAGATCGACGGCATGCCCGGTGCGACGGGTCACGTGCTCAGCACCAGCCTGGGTCGTCAGTGGCAGGCCTCCGAGACACCGGTGGGCATCAACCCGAAGACGCAGGAGGCCGTGTACCGGACGGTCGGCCGCGGCGGCATCGTCGTCGTCGGCGAGGGCGCCCGCGGACGCCTCACGCGACTGGTGAACGAGGAGCGCAGCCGGGCGCAGCGCGTCGCCCACGGCGTGCCGATCACGGTGCTCTACGTCGGGCACGGCGAGGACGAGGTGCCGATCGCCGACCTCGCGAAGACCATCAAGAAGCTTCCGAAGGCCATCGACAAGGCCACCATGGCGGCCGTCATCCGCCGCATCGACTCGGTGTCGCAGTCGCTGTCGTCGCTTCCCATCCCGAAGGGGATCGACCCGACGAAGGTGCGGGCGCAGCGTCCGCGCTGACCCGCTCCCCGGAACCGCGAAGCGCGGCCGTCCTCATCGAGGGCGGCCGCGCTTCTCTCATTCCGAGAGCGGCTGCTTGGGGAGGCGGCGCACCTTCGCCCGCCGGCGACGACGCTCGGGAATCATCGAGCGCATCTCATCGAGCTTGCCGAAGCAGAACAGGCGGTCGTCGGCCTCGAGGACCACGTGCTTGCGCGGGTTCGGGATGACGCTGACCCCGCGGTGCAGCGTGAGCACCGTGATGTCGCGTTCCCACAGGCCCGCCTCCCCCAGCGTCTTGCCGACGAGGTCCGCGGCGCCGTGGACCATGAGCTCGGCGACGCCGTAGCCCGTGGAGACCGTGAGGCGCTGCCGCACGTCGATCTCCGGGAAGGCGACCTGACCGGCGATGTAGTCGATGATCGCTCCCGCGACGTCGAGCTTGGTCGCGGTCTCGATGCCCTGCAGGCCCGGGGAGGAGTTGACCTCCATCACCAGGGGTCCCTCGTCCCCCTCCAGCATGTCCACGCCGGCGACACGGAGGCCCATGATCTGGGCCGAGCGCACCGCGGCCCGCTCGTAGACGGGGTCGAGCTCGATCGCCTCGACCGAGCCGCCACGATGCACGTTGGAGCGGAACTCGTCTCCGGCCGCCGAGCGGCGCATGGCCGCGACCACGCGGTCCCCGACGACGAGCGCGCGGATGTCCCGCCCCCGGCTCTCAGCGATGAACTTCTGGATGAGCACGTTCTGCTTGGTGGAGTGGAGCGTCTCGATGATGGCCTCGGCCACCTTCACCTGAGGCGCGAGGATGACGCCGATGCCCTGGGTGCCCTCGAGCAGCTTGATCACCACGGGAGCGCCGCCGACGCGCTCGATCGCCGGTCGCACGTCGGCGCGGTTGCGCACGAAGGCGGTCGGCGGCATCGCGATGTTGTGCCGGGAAAGGATCTGGTTCGCCCGCAGCTTGTCGCGCGCGCTCGAGATGCCGTTCGCCGTGTTGGGGGTGTAGACGTCCATCTGCTCGAACTGCCGCACCACGGCGGTGCCGAAGTACGTGATCGAGTTGCCGATGCGGGGCAGGATCGCGTCGTAGTCGCTGAGCTGCCGGCCCCGGTAGTGCAGGTCGGGCTCATCGGAGGTGAGGTCGATCGCGAAGCGCAGCGTGTTGAGCACCTTCACGTTGTGGCCCCGCTGCAGTGCGGCCGCGCGGAGGCGTTGGGTGGAGTACGCCTGCGGCGCACGGGACAGCACTGCGATCTTCACGGGGGATTTCCTGCCAGGATGTATCAGGTGAGTAGGTCTACCCATTCAAACACCCTTACGGGGTGGCGCGAGTGGGTGAGCCTGCCCGATCTCGGCGTCGACTGGATCAAAGCCAAGATCGACACCGGCGCCCGCACCTCCTCCCTGCACGCGTTCGACATCCAGGAGTTCGAGCGCGACGGCGAGGCCTGGGTGCGTTTCCGAGTGAAGCCCTGGCAGGACAGCCAGGAGGACGCCGTCGTCGTGGAGTCCCCCATCCACGATCGCCGGGCCGTCCGGAGTTCGTCCGGGCACGCGCAGGAGCGTCTCGTCGTGCAGTTGATGATCCGGCTCGTCGACCGCGAGGTGATGGCCGAGGTCACGTTGAGCAACCGGGACGAGATGGGATTCCGCATGCTGATCGGCCGCGAAGCGCTGCGCCGCGGCTACGTCGTCGATCCGGCGCGTTCCTTCCTCGGCGGCCGCGCACCCCGTGAGGCACGCCGGCGCAACCGCGGCCGCGCCTGAGCGTCAGGCGCGGATGAGGACCGTTCCCACGGCCTTGTCGTGCAGACCGCGCTGGTCCGGGTCCCACACCACGGCCGGGATCACGATCAGGAGCAGCAGCGTGCGCGCGATCGGGCGCCACAGACCGACCCATCCGCCGTCGAGACGGACGACACGCATACCGAGGATGCGGTGCCCGGGGCTGCCGCCCGCGGTCGGGATGAAGAGGATCTGCACGACCCCGAAGATGAGCAGCGTGGCGAACGGGTCGTACTGGAAGAACGCAACGGAGAGGATGACAGCTGCCGTCCAGTCGATCGCGAGGGCCCCGATCCGACGTCCGGGGCGACCGATGCTCCCCGGCCCGGACTCCGGGAGTCCGAGTCGCTCACCGGGGTACGTGTTCACAGCATCCGTCACCCCTCCAGCCTACCGAGGCTGTGGATGCCCTCTGATCCTGCTCACGCTGTAACACGGACGAAACAAAGCGGATACCGTGGAGAAATCCCCCGTCCGTACTGTGCAGAGTGGCCCCGAAGCCATCGATCCGCATCACAGGAGTCGTACATGTTCAAAGATTCGTCCGAGGTACTGGCCTACATCAAGGAGAACGACGTCAAATTCCTTGACATCCGTTTCACCGACCTCCCTGGTGTGCAGCAGCACTTCAACATCCCTGCGGCGACGGTCGACGAGGCCTTCTTCACGGACGGACAGCTGTTCGACGGCTCGTCCATCCGCGGCTTCGCCAGCATCCACGAGTCGGACATGCAGCTCATCCCGGATGTGACGACGGCGTACATCGACCCCTTCCGCGAGGCGAGCACCCTCGTGATGATCTTCGACATCTACAACCCGCGCACCGGCGAGATCTACTCGAAGGACCCGCGTCAGGTCGCGAAGAAGGCGGAGAAGTACCTCACCTCCACCGGCATCGCCGACACCGCGTTCTTCGCCCCCGAGGCCGAGTTCTACATCTTCGACGACGTGCGCTACTCCGTGACCGCCGGCGAGAGCTTCTACAAGGTCGACTCCGAGGAGGCCGCGTGGAACACCGGCCGCGAGGAGGAGGGCGGAAACCTCGCCAACAAGACCCCCTACAAGGGCGGCTACTTCCCCGTCAGCCCGGTCGACAAGACGGCCGACCTGCGCGACGACA
Organism: Microbacterium sp. HSID17254; assembly: GCF_003989315.1. Lineage (NCBI taxonomy): Bacteria > Bacillati > Actinomycetota > Actinomycetes > Micrococcales > Microbacteriaceae > Microbacterium > Microbacterium sp. HSID17254. The sequence continues at coordinate 94,806 of NZ_RBLT01000003.1, read as the reverse complement.
TCACCCTCAAGCTCATCGATGCGGGCTTCATCCTCGAGCGCTCCCACCACGAGGTGGGAACGGCCGGCCAGCAGGAGATCAACTACCGCTTCGACACCATGGTGCACGCGGCGGACGACATCCTGAAGTTCAAGTACATCGTCAAGAACACCGCCGAGGAGTGGGGCAAGGTCGCCACCTTCATGCCGAAGCCGCTGTACGGCGACAACGGCTCGGGTATGCACACCCACCAGTCGCTGTGGAACGACGGCAAGCCGCTGTTCTACGACGAGGCCGGCTACGGTCAGCTCAGCGACATCGCGCGGTGGTACATCGGCGGCATCCTGGCGCACGCGCCGGCACTGCTCGCCTTCACCAACCCGACGCTGAACAGCTACCACCGTCTGGTTAAGGGCTTCGAGGCTCCGGTCAACCTGGTCTACTCGGCCGGCAACCGCTCCGCCGCGATCCGCATCCCGATCACGGGCTCGAACCCGAAGGCCAAGCGCATCGAGTTCCGCGCCCCCGACGCCTCGGGCAACCCGTACCTCGCCTTCGCCGCGCAGCTCATGGCGGGCCTCGACGGCATCAAGAACCGCATCGAGCCGCACGAGCCCGTCGACAAGGACCTCTACGAGCTTCCGCCCGAGGAGGCCAAGAACATCCCGCAGGTGCCGAACTCCCTGCTGGACTCCCTCGAGGCGCTCCGCGCCGACCACCAGTTCCTCCTCGAGGGCGGCGTGTTCACCGAGGAGCTCATCGAGACCTGGATCTCCTACAAGTACGAGAACGAGATCCTGCCGATCGCTCAGCGCCCGCACCCGTTCGAGTACGAGCTGTACTTCGGCGTCTGAGCCGACCGCGGATCGCGAGAGAGCCCGTCCCCATCTGGGGGCGGGCTCTTTCGCCGTCCGGGGGCCGGGAGATGACGGCAGTCCTACCCCTCCGTACTCATTCGAGGTTATTTCATTCACGTATCCAGACATATCGCTGTCTTCTGACTCCGTCTTCGCCCATGCTCGATCCCGCAGCCGGGGGGCTCGCAGGAAGAGGGCGGCATGTCGCAGGACTATGAGGTCGACACGGACGTGTTGCGGACGATGGCGGCGAAGACGCGGCGCATCGTCGCAGACATCGGGGCGACCGACCTCACCCCGCCGACGAGCGCCGGCCACGAGTGGGTGGTCGCAGCCTCTGAGCGGTTCGCCGAAGCCTGGTCTGCGGGCCTCGCAGCCCGGGTGACGGACTCCGACGAGTTCACCGAGCGTTTGGCGACGACGGCCCGGGTCTTCGACGAGGGGACGGATGCCGCGAAGGCCGAGGTCGACGCGATGATCTGGGAAGAATGATGGAGCTCGGGCAGAACCGCTCCGCCACCGCCCTCATCCCCGGCTCCCCCGGCGAGGTCAGGGCGACGGCCGAGGCATGGAAGGCACACGGCGTGGCTGCGGCACGGGTGCACGACCAGCTCGCGACGCTCGACGATGAGGGCACCTGGACGGGCGAGGCCTACGACGCCTACCTGACGCGCTTCGATCGTCAGCTGTTGCATTGGTCGAACGCCGGCGACGGGCTCCGCGAGGGCGCTCACGCCCTGTTCACCTGGGCGGATGCGCTGGAGTGGGCGCAGGAGGAAGCCGCGCGCGCCATCACCCTGTGGGACGAGGCCGAGCAGCAGGCCGCCACGGCACTGGCCGCGCACCGCGCATACGTCCGTGAGCTTCGGGTCGGGCAGGGCCTACGGCACCCGGAGGTGAAGGTGCCGTTCGTCGACCCGTCCGGTCCGGCGCATGAGCAGGCCAGAGAGGTACTGTTCAACGCCCGGGCGACACTGGAGGTCTTCGCCCGGGACTGCGCAGTCCGGTTGGACCAGGCTGCAGAGGCCGCGCGCATGCCGCTCACCGCGGCTGAGGCCGCGACCGCAGCCCAGCATGCCGTCACCGAGGCGGTGTTCACCCTTGCTGTCGTGCAGCCGTTCCAGGCCACGATGGACATGCTCGCCGTCTCCGCGCAGACGCTCTGGGAGCACCCGGACATCATCCTCGAACTCCTCGGCGGGGCTGCGACCTTCATCGGAGGCGCCGCACTCGCTGTCGGCGGCGCAGGCCTGACGGTGACCGGCGTCGGTGCCCTCGCCGGCGCTCCCGCCATCGCCGCAGCAGGCATCGGCGTCGCCGGCGTCGGTGCAGGACTCATCGGCGATGCAACCGGGCGGTCGTTCCGCGAAACCGACCGAGCCTCCGACTCCCGCAAGGGTGTCGATCGCGGGGATGGGCGCGACACCGGTGGGCGCTATGCGAATGGCCAGGAGATCAGGCCCTGGGTCGACAAGGAGAAAGTCGGACTCGACGAGTATGCCTCTGAGGCAGGGGTCGACGTGATTCGAAGGAAAGTTCACGTCACCTATGAGGGCGCCCCGCAAGCGAGCCGCTCGTACGACGGGTTGGTCAAGAATAATGACGGGTCGAACACCTATACCGGAATCGAGGTCAAGTCCGGCTCGGCTATCGATGAGTATGGCAGGGCATCGAGCACCCAGCGCCAGTTCGACGATGCCGTAAACGCAGGTACGCCCGCGCGCGGCAAACTAGACGGTGATGACATCATCATCACGCGAGTAGAGAGCAGGGATGTCCCATGAGAGCGCCATTTACGCATGGCGAAGAAACACCCAGCGGGCAGCGCGGCTGGATCACGGACAGCTTCCGCCCCATTCCCGCGCATCTGAGGCTCATGCTGGGCCACCTGGACGGCGAGCGAAAGCTGACCTACATAATCTGGCCCGGATCCGATCCCTCCAGCACCGTGGGCTTCCGCGAGCCTGCCGGGGATACCTTCATGCAGGCGGCAGGCTCTGCCGACGCAATGACGGTGGAGGTGAAACTGCCTGGACCTGACGGTGAGAGCCACTTGTATACGGTCGGGCGTGCCGAGCCCGTCGACGGGACGACGACGCTGATCCCGATCAGTCAGACCCGTGCGGTGCGCGTGTTCTCGAACGAGGTGTTCACAGCCGACGAAGCCGCGGTCATCTTCTACACGTACTACCTCACCGACGCCGTCGCTCAGCCGTACGTCCTCCGCGAGCTCGACCTCAGCCAGGAGCTGTCGGAGGAACGATGAGAGTCGCGGTCCGCCACGACGCCATTAGCGACACGGTCGCGCGTCTCGCTCTCACCGTCCGGCGATTCGAAGACGCGCTCGATGGCCTCGACGCGGAGGCCACCCTGCTGCGATCCTCATGGTCCGGTGAGGCCCATGCCGCATACGACCGCGCCCACCACGACTGGGACACCGCCATCCGCGGCATGAAGGCCGCCCTCGCCGAAGCCAATCGACGACTCATCACCGCCAACGCCATCTCCATGGAGACCGCCAGCACCGCCGCCCGCCTCTGAAAGTGACGCTCATACGGTTCGGGATGGAACCCCCGCCCGCGCCAAACCGGACGGCGAAGACATCGTCGTCACACGAGTAGAAACGCAGGTTGTGCCTTGACGTTCAAGCCCACCCACGCCTCGGCCTCTCCCTCGGGACTCTACGGATTCGTCACGGACGCGTACCGTCCCATCCCTGACGAGCTCTGCTTCATGTTGGGACGCCTCGACGGGGAAACGAAGTTCACGTGCAGCATCTGGCGAGCCGAGAACCCTGAGAAGGGATTCGTCACGCCGGAAGACCTGACCGGCTCCTTCATCCAGGCGGCGGGATCAGCCGATGGCATTACTGTCGAAGTCCGACTTCTTGGACCTGACGGCAAGAGCCACCTCTATACGATCGGGCGCCCTGAGCCCGTCGACGGGACGACGACGCTGATCCCGATCAGTCAGACCCGTGCGGTGCGTGTATTCCCGAACGAGGTGTTCACAGCAGACGAAGCCGCGGTCATCTTCTACACGTACTACCTCACGGACACCGTCGCTCAGCCGTACGTCCTCCGCGAGCTCGACCTCAGCCAAGAGCTGTCGGAGCAACGATGAGAGTCTTGGAGACCGCCAGCACGCCGCCCGCCTCTGGCGGTAACGGCGCTCCGGGCAGGGCCCGCGTCAGCGCTCCTCGGCGACGATCTCGGCCTTGAAGCCCGCGGAGTTCTCCAGCCATCCGGCGTAGTGATCCGGCCCACCGGCGTGCGGGTAGCGCTCCGCGTACAAAGGCCGCCAGCCGTGCTCGGGCGCCGCCGCCATGATCGCGTCCACTCGGTCCCGCGGGCCCGCAGCGAAGGCGAGATGGTTCACGCCCGGGGCACGACGATCGTGTTCACTGCCGCTGAGGTTCGGGGATGTCGTGAGGGTGACATACGCGCCACCCGCCTCCCAGGACTCGCCCTCGGGCCACGCGCTGGCGCGGACGAAACCCACCGCACCGAGCAGCCACCCCCACTCCGCTCGCGACGACACGAGGTCGGCGACCCAGACCTCCACGTGGTGAATCCCTGCCATCCGTCCAGTCTCTCAGCTCCCCGTGGATCCTCCATGGCAGGTGTCGGGCTCTACGTCAACCCCAACGCGTCGCTTTTTTTGCGCGGATACGGTGAAGACATCGTCGGGATACCCGGTCCCGCCAGTGGAGGACGCCGTGATCACCCAGGAAGCCCCGCCCACCGCCGCGCTTCTGGACGGCCGCTACCGCCTGGCGGAGGCCGTCGGCATGGGCGGGATGGCGACCGTGTACCGCGCGGAGGACATCGCGCTCGAACGCACCGTCGCGGTGAAGATGTTCCGCGAGTCCGACGATGCCGTACTGTCCGTGGAGCGGGTGCATTCGGAGAAGGCGCTCCTCGCGGGCCTCAACCACCCGGGCCTGGTCACACTCCTCGACGCGCACCTCGAGCCCGGACGACCGAAGTACCTCGTGATGGAGTACGTGCCGGGACCGACGCTGAGCAAGCGCATGGCCCGCGCGACGGTCCCACCGCGGGAGATCGCCACGATCGGTGCGGACATCGCCTCCGCCCTCCACGCCGTGCACAGCGCCGGCATCGTGCATCGCGACATCAAGCCCTCGAACGTCCTGCTCACCCCACCTCTCGACACGAACGGCCGCTGGAGCGCGAAGCTGGCCGACTTCGGGATCGCCTGCGCCATCGACATGTCCCGCGTCACCACTCCCGGCATCGTCCTCGGGACGCTGACCTACATGGCGCCCGAGCAGCTGCGGAACGGCGATATCCGTCCCGCGGTCGACATCTACGCGCTCGGTCTCGTCCTGTTGGAGGCCCTCACCGGCAAGCCCGGCTTCGCCCCCACCCTCAGCGTCGAATCCGCCCTCGCCCGTCTCCACATCGCGCCGGAGATCCCGGCGGAACTGGGTTCGGAGTGGGCCGCACTGCTCAGCGCGATGACGGCGATCGACCCCGACGCACGACCGCACGCTCTGGAGGTCGAGAGCGAACTGCGCCGGCTGATCGATCTCCCCGGCACCGAAGAGGTGGCAACAGACGTCACCGTGCCGCTTCCCGCGCCGACCGCAAGCACCCTCCCCCGGACGCGCGCCGAGGCTCGCGCCCGCCGTCGCGCCGCCTCGGCGCACCCCGCGGCGTCCCCGGCACGGCGTACGCGCCGTCGTCGCGAGTCTCTCCTCATCGCCGCGGTGGTCGTGCTCGGCGCGGTGACCACCGGCTCCGCGGCACTGCTCGGACACGGCGAGCAGGCTCTCGCCAGCTCGGGCGCCGTCTCCGATGGCGCGTCGAGGATCGTCGAGGGCGTCGAGGACCTCGTGCCGGTCGAGCCGGCTCCCGCGGACACCCTCGTCGACTCGGAGCCGACAGAGACCGTCGCCGTCGAGCCGGTGGCCGCGACCCCGGTGGCACCGACCGCATCGGTCACCGAGTCGGTCGCCGAGGAGAGCCTGCCCGAGAACGCCGCACCGCAGGCGCAGGAGAACCGAGGCAAGAGCCCCGGCCGCGACGGCAACAACGGCAAGGGCAAAAGCGCCGGTAACAGCGGCAAGGGCAACAGCAGCCACTGATCCGACGCTCCCGACGCCCGCCGAGCCGGCGGGTGTCGCTGAGCAGCGCGCGGGACCGGGTGGAGGATGATCGAGTGTCGAGTATCGACAGAGGGAGGGGACCATGCGTCGCAGGAAGTTGATCGCACCGCCGGATCAGGCACCCAGCGTGTCCGCGCAGCGACGGTCGCCGTCGAGCGTGGTCGCTGGCGCCAGGGCGAACCCGTTCATGTTCGGTCTCCTCGGTGCCCTCGGGGTTCTCGTCGCGCTCATGATCGGCGGCATCGTCGGCCAGCTCGCCACCGTGCTGGTCTACATCGGCGTCGCGCTCTTCCTGGCGCTCGGCCTCGATCCGATCGTGCGGTTCATCGAGCGCAAGCTCCCCCGTCCGGCGGCGGTCGCCGTAGTCGTGATCGGGGTTCTCCTCGCCTTCGCCGGGATCATCCTCGCCATCGTCCCCACCCTCGCGGAGCAGATCGGGAACCTGATCAAAGACGGTCCGAAGATGATCGAGGACTTCACGAACAGCGCCTGGTTCCAGGACGTCAGCGGACAGTTCGGCGGCACGATCAAGGACGCCGTCGACGGCGTGGTCGGCTTCGTGCAGAACCCGGACAACTTCCTCGACATCGGCGGCGGTGTCTTCGCCGTCGGCGCCGGAATCGCCGGCGGCCTGACGGGCATCACGATCGTGGTCATCCTCACGCTCTACTTCATGGCGTCGCTGCGCAGCATGAAGCGGGTGGCTGCCCGGTTCGTCCCGGCGTACCAGCGCGACACGTTCAGCGAGCTCCTGGAGGACGTCTCCAGTGCCGTCGGGCGCTACGTCATCGGTCAGGCGAGCCTCGCGCTCACCAACGGCATCCTGAGCCTCATCTTCCTGACCATCATCGGAGCGCCGGTGCCGGCGCTGCTCGCACTGATCGCCTTCATCGGCTCGATGATCCCGCTCGTCGGAACCCTCTCGGCGTCGATCATCATCTCGCTCATCTGCCTGTTCGTCTCGCCGACGACCGCGCTGATCGCGATCATCTACTACCTGATCTACATGCAGATCGAGGCGTACGTGCTCTCTCCGCGGATCATGAACAAGGCCGTCGACGTCCCGGGCGCACTGGTCGTCATCGCCGCAGTGGCCGGTGGCGCGCTCGGCGGGATCCTGGGTGCGCTCGTCGCGATCCCGGTGGCCGCGAGCATCATCATCATCGTGCAGAAGGTCGTCTTCCCCAACCAGGACAGGAAGAAGACGCCGCCCGCGGTGACCGTCGCCTGATCAGCGGACGAGGACGGCGCCCGGCTGCACGCGCACGGTGAAGGCGTCGATCTCGCCGACCTCCTCGCCGTCGATCTCGAACATCTGCGGCGTGGCGAGCTGCACGCGGATCCGCTCCGCCGACACGTGGGTGGTGGAGTCCGTGCTGACCGCCTGATCGACGTTCCCGATCATGCGACGGATGCCGTTGTCCCAGACGACCGAGCGGACGGTGTCGAGCCACTGCAGCGCGCCGTCGGAGCTGATGAGCAGCATGTCGAGGAGGCCGTCGTCGAGGACGGCGTCCGGAAGCAGGCGGATGCCGCCCTGGAGCATGCCGCAGTTGCCGACGAGCAGCGTGTGCCCGCGCACCCCCTCCGGCTCGTGGTCGTCGAGCTGCAGCGTGATGTCCGTCATCTCGGTGCCGGCCAGTGCGCGCCCCATCGCCTCGACGTAGGCGAGCCAGCCGGCGCGATCCTTGAGGTCGTCGTTGGTCTCCACGAGCATCTGCGCGTCGACCCCGAAGCCGACCATGACGGAGAAGGCATGCTCCTCACCGTCGAACTCCACCCAGCCGAGGTCGATGCGGTGCGGCTCGGAGTCGCGGATGTGCTCGAGTGCCGGCAGCACGCCCTCCAGCGGCACACCGAGGTTGCGCGCGAGCAGATTGCCCGTGCCCTGCGGCACGATCCCGAGAGCGACATCGGTGCCGACCAGAGCTTCCGCGACGGCGCGGATCGTGCCGTCGCCGCCGACCGCGATGACGAGAGCGCAGCCCTCCTCCACGGCCTTCGCCGCGACGCCGCGACCGGGGTCGTCCGGGGTGGTCTCCCCCCAGCGCACATCGGCTTCCTCGCCGAACACGAGGGTCACCGCTTCCCCGAGGACATCCCGGTCGGACTTCGTCGGGTTCCAGATCACGCCGATGCGAGGAGAGGTCATACGCTCACTCTGAGCGACGGAGGACGATCGTGCAACTCGACCGGCCGTCTAGCCGTAGAAGAGCTGCTCGAAGGTCCGCCGGGCGCGCCGCGTGACCGCCAGGTAGTCCTCCTCGAGTGGTGTCGCCGACCGGGGCGGATAGCCCAGCAGACGGGCCAGGGCATCCAGCTGACGGCGGTCGGCAGGCAGGACGTCGCTCGTCTGCCCCGTGAGCAGGGTGATGCCCGAACGGAGCCGGCTCGACAGCAGCCAGGCCGCCCGCAAGCGCTCGGCGTCGTCCTCCTCGACGAGCCCGGCTGCGACCGCGGCGTCGAGCGCGTGCAGCGTGGACGTGGTGCGGAGACCCGGGACGTCGGTCGCATGCTGCAGCTGGAGGAGCTGCACGAGCCACTCCACGTCGCTGAGAGTCCCCGGCCCGAGCTTGAGGTGACGACGGGGGTCGGTGCCCTGCGGCAGCCGCTCCCCCTCGACGCGCGCCTTGATCCGCTTGATCTCCCTGAGGCCCTGGAGGTCGACCGTCTCCGGGTACCGGATGCTGTCCGCGAGCTCCATGAACCGCCCGATGAGCTTGGTGCTCCCGGCGACACCGCGCGCCCGCAGGAGCGCTTGCGCCTCCCAGGACAGCGACCAGCGGCGGTAGTAGGCCGCGTAGGCGTCGAGGGACCGCACGATCGGACCGTTGCGCCCCTCGGGCCGCAGACCCGCGTCGAGGTCAAGGGGCAGGCGATGATCCGTCAGATGCTCGCGGAGCCCGGCCACGATCCGCGTCGCGAGCTTCTCTGCTCGGCCCGGGTCGACGCCGTTCGCGTCGTACACGTACAGGACGTCGGCATCGGAGCCGAAGCCGAGCTCGGCACCGCCGAACCTCCCCATGCCGATGACCGCGAAGTCGAGCGCCGCGTCCTCGGGAGGCACGACCTCGCGGAGGACGGCGCGGAGGCCCGCCTGGATCGTCGCGTCCGTGATGTCGGTGAGCGCGGTGGCCACCTCCTCGATGGTGACGACGTCGAGGACGGCCGCCATCGCCGTGCGCAGGAGCTCGCGACGCCGCAGGGCCCGGACGGCCCGCAACGCGTCGGCGACCGTCTCATGGCGCGTCTGGATCGCTCGGGCCTCGTCGTCGAGCGCCTGCGCGCTCCGCGGACGCAGTCGCTCGGCGCTGTCCAGCCACGCCACCGACTCCGGGATCCACTCCAGCAGCTCGCCGATGTACCGCGAGGACGACAGCAGTCGGGTGAGGCTCTCCGCCGCGCCGGAGGAGTCCCGCAGCATGCGCAGGAACCACGAGGTATCCCCCAGCCGCTCGCTGATGCGGCGGAACGCGAGGAGGCCGTAGTCGGGGTCGCTGCCGTCCGCGAACCAGCGCACCATGACGGGCATGAGGTGCCGCTGGATCGTCGCCTTGCGGCTGAGTCCGCGTGTCAGCGCGCCGATGTGGCGCAGCGCTCCCGCCGGGTCGCGGAACCCGATCGCGGCGAGCCGGTCGTGAGCCTGCTCCGCGGAGAGGGTGCGCTCCTCCTCGGGCAGTCCGGCCACGGCGCTCAGCAGCGGCCGGTAGAAGAGGCGGGTGTGGATGTCGCGCACCTCGCGGCGGACGCTCTCCCAGCGCGCCCAGACGCCCTCCCCCGTCTCAGCCAGCCTCGTGCTGCGCGCCAGGATGCGCAGGCCGGCCGGCGTCTTGGGCATGAGGTGGGTGCGGCTGAGGTCGCGCAACTGCAGACGGTGCTCCATGAGCCGCAGCACCCGATAGTCGTCCGCGAAGGTGCCCGCATCCGCCCGGCCGATGTAGCCGCCGGCGACCAGGGCGTCCAGGCTCTCCAGCGTGCCACGCGTGCGCAGCGACTCGTCGGTGAGACCGTGTACGAGCTGCAGGAGCTGCACCGTGAACTCGATGTCGCGCAGCCCGCCCGCGCCGAGCTTGAGCTGGTACGGGGCGTCCTCCGGGTCGATGTGCTCCATGACCCGCTCGCGCATGCGCTGGACGCTCTCGACGAACTCCTCCCTGGCGGCACTCGACCACACGCGCGGCTGCACCGCGTCGATGTAGGCAGCGCCCAGGTCGGGGTCGCCGGCCAGCGGACGAGCCTTCAGCAGAGCCTGGAACTCCCAGCTCTTCGCCCACCGGTCGTAGTACGCGACGTGCGACGCGAGGGAGCGCACGAGGGCGCCCTGCTTGCCCTCCGGGCGCAGCGCCGCGTCGACCTCCCAGAGCGGCGGCTCGACCTCGATGGCGCTGAGGTTGCGCATGGTGTCCCTGGCCAGGCGCGTGGCGATGTCGATCGCCTGCGGCTCGGAAAGCGCCTCTTCATCCGCCGTGCCGCCGACGAAGATGACGTCGACGTCGCTGACGTAGTTGAGCTCCCTCGCGCCGGCCTTCCCCATGCCGATCACGGCCAGCTGAGTGGCAGCGACGGCGTCCCGACCGGCGGACGGCGCCTGGTGGGTGCGGGCGATCGCGAGCGAGGCCTCGAGGGCGGCGCCGGCGAGATCCGCAAGGGAAGCGGCGACCGCGGCGACGACCTCTTCGGGGCGCGAGTGACCGAGATCGAAGGCGGCGATCTCCGCGAGGTTCCGCCGATACGCGACGCGGAGCGCCACGACCGTCCCGTCGTCCGCCGCGTCGGCGAACCCGTCCTCCGCCCCGACGGCGGCGAGGAGGCGATCGCGCCACACGTCCGCCGTGGGGAGCACGTCGATCGGTGCGGCCAGCACGTCCAGCTCGTCGGGATGCCGCAGGAAGAACTCCGCCAGTCCTACAGAGGCACCGAAGACGCGCCAGACGCGCCGGCGCGTCTCCTCGTCGTCCGCGAGCGCCCGCAGCGGGGCAGGGTCTCGTCGAGCGACCCGCAGCATCCCGCGAACCGCCGCATCCGGGTCCGCCGCGACGGCCGCCTCGAGCAGCATCGCGCGCGGCACGCCGAGCAGGCTCTCGAGCTCCGCCAGCGACGCCGCGGCCTCGCTCAGCTCAGCGAACCCGAGCCGGGCGAGGGCCGAGAGCGAGACGGAGGCGTCGGGGCGAGCCATGCCGCGCTCAGAGGAGCTCGAGGTTGTTCTTCAGCTCCAGCGGCGTGACCTGGCCGCGGTACGCCTCCCACTCCTTGCGCTTGTTGAGCAGCACGTAGTTGAACACCTGCTCCCCCAGCGTCTCCGCGACGAGCTCGGAGGCCTCCATGTACTCCAGGGCGTGGTCGAGGCTGGCGGGCAGGGCGGAGTAGCCCAGCGCCCGGCGCTCGGCGTCGCTCAGCGCCCAGACGTTGTCCTCCGCCTCCGGCGGAAGCTCGTACTCCTCCTCGATGCCCTTGAGACCGGCGGCGAGCATGAGCGCGTACGCGAGATACGGGTTCGCCGCGGAATCGAGCGCGCGGTACTCGACGCGCGAGGACTGCCCCTTGTTCGGCTTGTACATCGGGACGCGGACGAGAGCGGACCGGTTGTTGTGGCCCCACGTGATGAAGCTCGGGGCCTCGTCGCCGCCCCAGAGCCTCTTGTACGAGTTGACGAACTGATTCGTCACGGCGGAGATCTCGTTGGCGTGCTTGAGCAGGCCCGCGATGAAGTGACGGCCCGTCTTGGAGAGCTGGTACTTCGCGCCCTCCTCGTAGAACGCGTTCTGATCGCCCTCGAACAGCGACATGTGCGTGTGCATGCCGCTGCCGGGCTGGCCGCTGAGCGGCTTCGGCATGAACGTGGCGTACACGCCCTGCTCGATCGCGACCTCCTTGATGACCGTGCGGAAGGTCATCACGTTGTCTGCGGTGGTGAGGGCGTCGGCGTAGCGGAGGTCGATCTCGTTCTGGCCGGGGCCGCCCTCGTGATGGCTGAACTCCACGGAGATGCCGAGGTCTTCCAGCATGCGGACCGAACGACGACGGAAGTCGTGCGCCGTGCCCCCGGGGACGTTGTCGAAGTAGCCGGCGGAGTCGACGGGGACGGGCCCCTCAGGACCGAACGACGACGACTTGAGCAGGTAGAACTCGATCTCCGGGTGCGTGTAGAACGTGAAGCCCGCATCGGCGGCCTTCGCGAGCGTCCGCTTCAGCACGTGACGGGGATCCGCCACCGCGGGCTGTCCGTCGGGCGTGGTGAGGTCGCAGAACATGCGCGCGGTCGGGTCGATCTCCCCGCGCCACGGCAGCGTCTGGAAGGTCGTCGGGTCGGGCTGGGCGAGCAGATCGGACTCGTACGTGCGGGTCAGCCCCTCGATCGCGGAGCCGTCGAACCCGATGCCCTCGGCGAAGGCGCCCTCGACCTCGGCCGGCGCGATGGCGACGGACTTGAGCGTGCCGATCACGTCGGTGAACCACAGGCGCACGAACTTGACGCCGCGCTCCTCGATCGTCCGGAGGACGAAGTCCCTCTGCTTGTCCATGGCTACTCTGCGCCCTGGCCCTTCTCCGCACCGAAGCCGCTGGACGGCTTCGCGTCCCAGCCCTGCTCCGCGGCCTCTTCCTCGGCCCAGGCACGCGACCGCTCCTTGAGCACCTCGGGGGCGCGACGCGCCTCGGCCTCGGTGTCGAACGGGCCGATGCGGTCGATGGACGGCGACAGCATGCCGAACTCGACCTCGCCCGTGACGGAGTTGTACCAGTACTTGTGATCGCCGTCGGTCATGGCTGCTCCTTCTTCCCGCGAGCGGTTGGGGTGATGTCATCGATCCTACTGGCGTGCACCGTGGTCGCTAAGCTATCGGCCATGGCAAAAGCGATCGGCGTCGACATCGGCGGCACGGGCATCAAAGCGGGAATCGTCGACCTCGAACACGGCACCATGGCCTCGGATCGGGTGCGCGTGCCCACCCCGGCCGGCGCGGCACCGGAAGACGTCCTCGTCGCGGTGCAGACGGTCCTGAAGACGCTCGACGTCCACGAGTCGACCCTGCCGCTCGGCGTGGCGTTCCCCGCGATCGTCAAGCGCGGCAAGACCCTGTCCGCGGCGAACGTCTCGAAGGAGTGGATCGACTTCGACGCCGAGCGCTTCTTCCGCGACGGCCTCGGCCGCAACATCGTCTTCGTGAACGACGCCGACGCCGCCGGTGTCGCGGAGGCCCGCCACGGAGCCGCCCGCGACGTGCTCGGCTTCACGCTGCTGACCACGCTCGGCACCGGGATCGGCTCCGCGTTCCTGTACGACGGCGTGCTGCTTCCGAACACGGAGCTCGGCCACCTGAACTTCCGCGAGTACGAGTCCGTCGAGACCTATGCGGCCACCTCGGCGCGCGAGCGCGAGGGCCTGAGCTGGGAGGAGTGGGCCGAGCGCCTGCAGGCGTTCTACTCCCACATCGAGTTCCTGTTCAGCCCCGACCTGTTCGTGGTCGGCGGCGGCGTGTCGAAGAACGCGGGCGATTTCCTGCCCCTGCTCGACCTGAAGACGCCGATCGTCCCCGCAATCCACCGCAACAACTCGGGCATCATCGGCGCGGCCTCGCTCGCCGGCGACTGACCCTTCGACAGGCTCAGGGCCCTTCGACAGGCTCAGGGACCCAAACGAGGGAGGCCCCGATGACGGGAGTCATCGGGGCCTTCGGCGTTCGAGGCGAATGGGCCGACCTGTACGCCGGGTTCTGTTCCGGGGTTCTTCGCCCCTTCGACGGCCATCTCTCTCGGCGACACGTTGCCGTGCCGCTCCAGCGGTCTACCCGAGGACTCGGCGGGCCGCGTCATCATCCTCTGTCTGACCTTGCTCCGGGCGAGGTTTACCTGGCGGGCCGTGTCACCACGGCCCCCGGTGGTCTCTTACACCACCCTTTCACCCTTACCCCTCGCGGGGCGGTCTGCTCTCTGTGGCACTGTCTCGCGGATCACTCCGGGTGGGTGTTACCCACCGCCCTGCCCTGTGGAGCCCGGACGTTCCTCGGTGCGGTTGCCCGCCACGCGACCGTCCAGTCGACCCATTCGCCCCTCCAGTCTACGGGGCCTCACTTCTCGGCGGAGTCCGCGATGCGCAGGTCGAGCGGAACGTCGATCGGAAAGGTACCGAACAGGCGGGTGGTGGCGACGGCAGCGGCCTCGCGGACGGCGTCGGCCGCGGCCTCCGCGTGCTCCTGCGGCGTTTGCAGGATGACCTCGTCGTGCAGGAAGAACGCCAAGTGCGGCTCCCGGGCGAACGGCCCCGATGCCTCGGCCGCGCCGAAGACCTCGGGAAGCTGTGCCAGGCGGTGACGGATCTCGGCGAGCCAGATGAGCGACCACTCCGCCGCGGTGCCCTGGACGACGAAATTCCGGGTGAAGCGCCCCCACTCCCGTGCGCGGCGGCGGGCGAGGGCAACCACGGCGGCGTCAGCATCGGCGCCCGTGGCATCGGCCTGCAGTCGCATCCACTCCGTGGACGGACGCGGCGAGGAGCGACCGAGCCAGGTCGAGACGATGCCGCCGTCCTCCCCGACCCGCGCCGCGTCGTCGACGAGCGCCATGGCGCGGGGATAGACCTTCCGCAGCCGGGGAACGAGTCGCCCGCTGTCGCCGCTGGTGGCGCCGTACATCGCACCAAGCACCGCGTACTTCGCCTCCTCGCGGGTCGCGACGGCACCCGACGCGACGACCCCCGCGTAGAGATCGCCGCCACGCGCCGCGGCCGCCATCGCCTCGTCGGCCGCCATGGCCGCGAGCATCCGCGGCTCGAGCTGGGCGACGTCCGCGACGACGAGAGCCCAGCCCGGATCCGCACGTACCGCGGGGCGGAGGTTGCGCGGCAGTTGCAGCGCGCCGCCGCCGGCCGATGCCCACCGTCCGGTCACGACGCCCCCGGGGATGTACACCGGGCGGAAGCGGCCGTCCTGCACCCATTCCGACAGCCAGGTCCAGCCGTTCGCGCTGAGCAGTCGAGACAGCTTCTTGTAGGCGAGGAGCGGCTCGATCACGGGGTGATCGTGCGCGGACAGCTCCCACTTGCTCGTGGACTCCACCGACACGCCCACGCGGTGCAGCGCCCGCAGCAGCTTCGGCTGGCTGTCCAGGTGCAGCGTGGGGTCGTCGAGCAGGGCCCGCACCTCGTCGCCGCGCTCCACCATCCGTCGGGGCAGCCCGCCCGCGGCCGGACGAGCCCCCAAGGTCTCGGTGAGGATCGCGTCGTGCACCCCGGCGTCCCACGGGAGCCCCGCGACGCGCATCTCCTCGGCGATCAGCCCGCCGGCCGACTCTGCGGCGCACAGCAGCGTCAGGCGTCCATCGGCCGCCTCCGCCATCACGGTCCGCTGCGCGCGGTACTGCTCGAGTGCCGCGGCGATCGCGTCCTCGCCGGACTCCTCGTCGAGGACGTCGAACAGGGAGGGGGTGGTGTCGACCGGGTCGCGGCGCTCCCACGCCGCGGCGGGTGCCAGCGGCGTGGACACCATGGCCGTGTCGCGCAGGATCGCGTGACAGAGGACGAGGTCGTGGCTGCGCGTGATTCTGACGCCTTCGCTCAGGAGCAGCGCGTAGATCTCGGCCGCGCTGCGGATGATCCACCGCGGGGCGTCGGCGGCTTCGACCGCGGCCACCCATCCCGCGAGTTCCGCCGCGGGCAGGAGCGTGCGCTGCTGCTCCTCGTCGTGCTCGTCCAGCTCGATCGCGGCGTACTCCCCCGCACCGAGGCCGACCAGCGCGAGGCGTCGCTCCGGGCCCGACGCCGGCGCCGTCACGGGCGGTGCAGGCCGGATGCGCTCATGACGAGAGTCCCGACTCCTCGGTGCGCACGAGGATGCAGCCGCACTCGGGGCAGGAGACGACCTCGTCCTCGGGCGCGCGACGGATCTCGTTGAGATCGGTGCCGGGCAGCATCATGCGGCAGCCTTCGCAGGTTCCGCGGGTGAGGAGCGCGGCTCCGGCGCTGTTCGCGGCGCGGCGATCGTACTCCGCGAGAAGCGGCGCGGGAACGGTGGCGGCGACCGCCTCCCGGTCGCGGGCGAGCTGGGCGCCGAGCTCAGTCGCCGCGGCGACGTCGGCCTTGCCCTGCGCGGTGAGGGCACTCCCCTCCGCGGTCGTCGCGTCCAGCAGCGCCTGCTGGGCGGCCACGGCGGCGTCGGCTTCCTCGACTCGGCCCATGACGTCGAGCTCCGCGTCCTCCAGGTCGTTCAGACGCTTGGCGAGGCTGGCGAGCTCGTGCTCCAGAGCCTGCGCCTCCTTCGGGTTGGTTGCCGCCGCGAGGCGCTGGGCGTCGCGGTCGCGCCGCTGCTCGGCCAGCGCGACGTCCGACTCCAGCCGCGAGAGCTCGGTGCGGGCGTCGTCCCTGGCGCCGGTCAGGACCGTGAGCTCGCGGAGCTGCTCCTGACGGATGGCGACGAGCTCAGCGATCCGGCCCGCCTGGCTCGGCTGCGTGCGGGCGCGCTCCGCCTGCGCGATGCGCCGGTCGAGGTCCGCGATGTCGAGCAGGGTGCGCTGGTTCTCCGGGGTGGCGTTCACGCTCTCAAATCTACTCGCTGCCGGGCCGAGGGCCGCATCACCGGATGTCGCCGTCCACGTAGAACCACGTCCGGTTCACACGGACGAAGCGACTGCGCTCGTGCAGCGATCCGCGCGTGCCGCCCTGCCGCCAGAACGCCTCGAACTCGACCACGCCCTCCGTGTCGAACGGGCCGCCCGCCACGCGGTCCACGATCAGCAGACGCCGCCACTCCAGGTCCGCCTCGAAGGTGATCGTCTCCGGTCGCGTCTCCGGGTGCCAGGTGCGGAGCAGGTACGCCCCGTCCTCCCGCACGAAAGCGGTGTACCGGGAGCGCATCAGCCGCTCGGCGGTCGGGGCAGGAGCGCCGTCGAGGAGGGGGCCGCAGCACGCGGCGACGGTGTCCCCCGAAGCGCAGGGGCAGCGGGTGGGCTCCGTCATGAGAGCGCGACGATCAGGGTCATGCCTGCCAGCATCGCGCGGAGGACCGTGTCGCGCCAACTCGCCCTACGCTGGAGGCACGCCAACGCCAGGAGCACCGATGACCACTGTCCCCACCTTCCGCGCCCACAACGGCTTCGCCCTGCCGGCACTCGGCCTCGGCACGTATCGGCTGAACGGCGACGCCGGAGCCGACGCGGTCGCCCAGGCCCTCCGTGCGGGATACCGCCTCGTGGACTCCGCGTTCAATTACGAGAACGAAGGCTCCGTCGGGCGCGGCGTCGCGGCCTCCGGCGTCCCCCGCTCCGAGGTCATCGTGACGACGAAGCTCCCCGGACGGCACCATGCCCGCGCGACGGCGACCGCCAGCATCGAGGAGAGCCGTTCCCGCCTCGGCCTCGACGCGACCGACCTGCACCTCATCCACTGGCCGAACCCGAGCCAGGACGAGTACGTCGAGGCGTGGGAGGCGCTCGTGGACGCCCAGGCGCGGGGCGTCGTTCGCCAGATCGGCGTCTCGAACTTCCTCCCCGAGCATCTCGAGCGCATCGAACGGGAGACCGGGGTCCGGCCGGTCGTGAACCAGATCGAGGTGCACCCGTACTTCCCGCAGGAGGAGCAGCTGGCCTACCACCGGGAGCACGGCATCCTCACCGAGGCCTGGAGCCCGCTGGGGCGTGCGCAGGCCCTCCTCGACGAGGACGTCGTCCGCGAGGTGGCCGCCGCTCACGACATCACGCCCGCGCAGACCGTCCTCGCCTGGCACGTGGCCAGGGAGACGGTCGCGATCCCGAAGGCGTCGTCCGCGGAGCACCAGGCCGCGAACCTCGCCGCCGCCGCCGTCGTGCTCGACGACGCGGAGGTCGCCGCGATCACCGCACTCGGACGCGCGGACGGGCGCCTGTTCGACGGCGATCCCGCGGTGCACGAGGAGTCCTGAGCGGGGAGGGCTCAGACGCTCTGCGTGCCGAGCACGCGCAGGAACTCCAGCTTCCCGGCCGCCTCGCTCCCCGGCTGCGCCGTCAGGACGATGAGCGCCTGCGACTCGTCCTCGGTGAACAGCGCCTGGCAGTCCACCTCGATCTCCCCGAGCTCCGGATGCACGATCACCTTGTGCTGCTCGAAGCGACGGGCGACCTCGTGGGCCGCCCAGAGCCGCACGAACTCGGGACTCCGTTCCGACAGATCCGCCACGATCTCCCCCGCCCGCGACCGCGCGCCCATGGTGCCGTACGCCGCGCGCAACGCCGCCACCAGCGCCCGTGACTGCCGGGGGTGATCGACCTCCCGGTACCGACGCCGTTCCTCCTCCGGTCGCGCGAACCAGCGATGGATGCCGCTCCGGTCGAGCCCGGTCAGACCGCTCGCGTCTCCGATCAGCGCGCGTGAGGCGTCGTTCTGCACCAGCACCTCGTCGAGAGCCGAGACCACGAACGCCGGGGTGTCGTGCAGACGGTCGAGCACGCGGAGGATGCCGGGACGGACGTAGTCGGTGATCACCGCGCGATCGGGAGCGCTGAGCCCGCTGAGCCGGTAGAGGTAGTCGCGCTCGTCCGAGGACAGCCGCAGCGCACGGGCGAGGGCGGCGAGGATCTGCGCGCTCGGCTGCGGGCCGCGACGCTGCTCGAGACGCGTGTAGTAGTCCGTCGACATGGTCGCGAGCTGTGCGACCTCCTCGCGGCGCAGTCCGGCCGTCCGTCGCCGAGTCCCCTCGGGCAGGCCCACGTCGGCAGGACGCAGCGCCTCCCGACGGCGCAGGAGGAAGTCGGCCAGGGCGTCACGATCCATCCGTGCAGTATCCCCCGGACGCGTGAGGGGATCCAGGGACCGCCGATCCCCCGATCAGCCGTCTCTGGAACGGCGCGGGCGCAGCGCCGAGGCTGGGGCCATGGACATCACCGGAAACACCATCTTCATCCCCGGCGCGACGAGCGGGATCGGTCTGGCGCTGGCCCTCCGGCTGCAGGCGCGCGGCAACACCGTGATCGTCGGGGGACGCCGAGAGGACCGGCTGGTCGCGATCGCTGCCGCGCATCCCGAACTCCACACGATCCGCATCGACACGGCCGACCCGGCGAGCATCGACGAGGCCGCGGCCGCGGTGCTCGCCGCGCATCCGACGCTGAACGTGCTGGTCACGATGGCCGGCATCATGCGGGCGGAGGACTGGACCGCGCCGGCCGGCTTCCTGTCCACCGCCGAGGAGACCGTCACGACGAACATCCTCGGCCCGATCCGCCTCATCGCGGCCTTCATCGAGCACCTGCAGGCCCAGCCCTCGGCGACCATCATGACCGTCTCCTCCGGTCTCGCCTTCGCACCCCTGAAGGTCACGCCCACGTACAACGCGAGCAAGGCGGCGATCCACATGCTCAGCGAGTCGCTGCGGCTGCAGCTCGCGGGCACGACTGTCGCGGTGCAGGAGCTCGAGCCGCCCGCCGTGCGCACGGACCTCATGCCCGGGCATGCGGAGAACGAGGCCGCACTGCCCCTCGACGCGTTCATCGACGAGGTCATGACGCTCATCGAGACCCAGCCCGACGCGACCGAGATCCAGGTCGAGCGGGTGAAGTTCCTCCGCTACGGCGAGGCGCGGGGCGACTACGACGAGGTCGTGGCGGTGCTCAACCGCACGGATCCGCACGGCCGGTGAACCCCGGTGGGGCGGTCCGCCGCCCCACCCGCCGTCACTCCTGCAGGGACTCCGCGACCGCGGTGAGCGCCTCGGCGGACTGCCGCAGCAGGTCGAGCTCGCGATCCGAGAACGCCGTCGTGCGGATCGGGAGGGCCCCGGCGGCGCTGACGATCGACGGCACGGACAGGGCGACGCCGTCGATCCCGTGGAAGTCGCGGAGAACCGTGCTCACGGGCATCACCGCATGCTCGTCCCGGAGGATCGCCTCCACGATGCGCGCGCTGGAGAGCCCGATCGCGTAGTTCGTGGCGCCCTTGCCCTGGATCACCTTGTAGGCGGCGTCGCGGACGTCGACGGCGATCTCGTCCAGCTCCTCCAGAGTGAAGCGCGGGTGCCCCGGGGTCTCCCAGTCGAGGATCGGGACCGTGCCGATCGTCGCCCGCGACCAGAGCGGGAACTCGGTGTCGCCGTGCTCTCCGATGATGTGGGCGTGCACGCTGGCCGTGGACACGCCCGCCCGCTCCCCCAGCTTCCAGCGCAGCCGAGACGTGTCGAGCACGGTTCCCGAGGCGAAGATGCGCTCCGGCGGCAGTCCTGTCTCCTGCTGCGCGATGACCGTCAGCACATCGCACGGGTTCGTGACGATGACGTAGACCGCATTGGGCGCGACCGACAGCAGCTCCGGCATCATGCGCCGGATGATGCCGGCGTTCACCCCGGCGAGCTCGGTGCGGGTCTGTCCCGGATTCTGCTTCGCTCCCGCCGTGATGACCACGACATGGGACCCGGCCGCCACCGAGATGTCGCTGCCGCCGATGATGTCGCTGCTACCGGTGAACTGCGTGCCGTGCGCGAGGTCGAGCACCTCCGCCTCGACCTTCTCCGTCGCGATGTCGTACAGGGCGACGTGGCGGGCCGAACCGCGGATCAGAGCCGCATAGGCCACGCTCGATCCGACGCTTCCGGCGCCGACGACGGTGAGCTTCGAGTTCTCGATGATCTCCATGCGCCCATCCTGACAGCGCGGGCGCCGCGACGGCAGGGGTCTCGCCGGGAGAATCGCGTCGTCGTCAGACCGCCGCGGCCACCGCATCCGCAGCGGTGCGATGGGTGAAGCGGAAGCCGGACTGCTGCAGAGCCTCAGGCCGCACGTCCGCATCCGGAAGCAGCAACGATTCGGCGGCGTCGCCGAGAGCGAGGCGTAGGGCCCACCGGGGAGCGGGCACCCAGAACGGCCGACGCATCTGCTGCGCGAGCGCGCGACCGATGTCGTTCGCGGACGCTCGGGTGGGCCCGGTGAGGTTGACCGGCCCCGCGAGCTTCTCGTCGAGGACATGGCGGATGCCGCGCACCTCGTCGTCCAGGGAGATCCACGGCCAGATCTGCGTGCCCGGCCCCAGCGGGCCGGCGAGGCCGAGCTTCGTCAGCGTGATCATGGGGCGGAGCACACCCCGGCGGTGGATCACCGGTGCCGTCCGCAGCAGGGCGACCCGCGTGTGGTCCTCCGCTCGTCGCGCGGCCGTCTCCCAGCGCACGGTGAGGTCGGCGAGGAAGGTGCTCCCGGGGCCGGAGTGCTCGGTGAGCACCTCGCCGGGCGCCGATCCGTAGTAGCCCACAGCGGAGGCGGAGAGGAAGCCGGGCGCGTCGGTGCGCAGAGCGCGCAGCGCCGTGGTCAGGGTGTTCGTCGCGTCGAGCCGCGACTCGACGAGCTGACGGCGATATCCGCGGGTCCACGGGAGCCGGCCGACGCTCGCGCCTCCGAGGGCGACGACGGCCTCCGCTCCCGCGAGCGCATCCGGGTCGAGCGCGGTGTCCCCCGGCGACCATTCGATCTCGCCCTCCGCCTGCGGAGGACGTCGCACGAGGGTGCTCACCTCGATGCCGTCCGCCCGCAGGGAGGCGGCGAGGGCGGAACCGATGAGGCCTGATGCCCCGCTGATGACGATGCGTCGCGCCATTGCCGCTCCCCGCTGCAATCGATACGGGTGGGCCCTGCCGGGATCGAACCGACGACATCCACGGTGTAAACGTGGCGCTCTACCAGCTGAGCTAAAGGCCCTGGTGCGCTCAGTCTATCCGGGCGCGGATGCGCACCCGTGTCGTGGAAGAGGGATAGGCTGAGGTCGGCGCGCGTTGTGCACGGCCGACAAGGCTGCCCGTGTCGCTTCCCGTTTCCTTGGCATGACCTGCCAGCTTGACGAAAGGTTCCCCCGTGACCGTCCACGACCAGGATCCGTACTCTCAGGGCCCCCTCGACAGCGATCCGGAAGAGACCGGTGAGTGGCAGCAGTCGCTCGACGAGCTGGTGGACGCCAAGGGCCACGGCCGCGGGCGCGAGATCATGCTCAGCCTGCTCAAGCGCTCCAAGGAACTGCACCTGAACGTGCCGATGGTTCCGACCACCGACTACATCAACACCATCGCCCCGGAGAACGAGCCTGAGTTCCCCGGCGACGAGGAGATCGAGCGGCGCTACCGCGCCTGGATCCGCTGGAACGCCGCCATCACGGTGCACCGCGCCCAGCGCCCCGGCATCGGCGTCGGCGGCCACATCTCCACCTACGCGTCCTCGGCGGCGCTGTACGAGGTGGGCTTCAACCACTTCTTCAAGGGCGCGGACCACCCCGGTGGCGCCGACCAGATCTTCATTCAGGGCCACGCCTCCCCCGGCACCTACGCCCGCTCCTTCCTCGAGGGTCGCCTCAGCGAGGACCAGCTCGACGGCTTCCGCCAGGAGAAGTCGCACGCGCCGAACGGCATCCCGTCGTACCCGCACCCGCGCCTGATGCCGGAGTACTGGCAGTTCCCGACCGTGTCGATGGGTCTCGGCCCGATCAACGCGATCTACCAGGCGATGTCGAACAAGTATCTCGAGAACCGCGGCATCAAGGACACCTCGCAGTCGCACGTCTGGGCCTTCCTCGGCGACGGCGAGATGGACGAGGTTGAGAGCCGCGGTCAGCTGCAGGTCGCCGCCAACGAGGGCCTCGACAACCTCACCTTCGTCGTCAACTGCAACCTGCAGCGTCTCGACGGCCCGGTGCGCGGCAACGGCAAGATCGTCCAGGAGCTCGAGTCGTTCTTCCGCGGCGCGGGCTGGAACGTCATCAAGGTGATCTGGGGCCGCGAGTGGGACGACCTGCTCGCCCGCGACACCGAGGGCGCACTGCTCAACCTCATGAACGTCACCCCCGACGGCGACTACCAGACGTACAAGGCGGAGTCCGGCGCGTACATCCGGGAGCACTTCTTCGGTCGCGACGAGCGCGCCGCCGCGCTGGTCAAGGACTACTCCGACGACGACATCTGGAACCTCAAGCGCGGTGGCCACGACTACCGCAAGGTCTACGCCGCTTTCAAGGCCGCGATCGAGCACAAGGGCAAGCCGACGGTCATCCTCGCGAAGACCGTCAAGGGCTACGGGCTGGGCCCGCAGTTCGAGGGCCGCAACGCGACCCACCAGATGAAGAAGATGACGCTGGACAACCTCAAGACGTTCCGCGACGCGATGCACATCCCGATCACGGACGCGCAGCTCGAGGAGAACCCGTATCTGCCCCCGTACTACAACCCGGGACCGCAGGACGAGACGATCCAGTACATGCTCGAGCGCCGCAAGGCCCTCGGCGGCTTCCTCCCGGAGCGCCGCTCGACGCACGTCGGCCTGTCCCTTCCCGAGGAGAACGCCTACGCGCTCCCGAAGAAGGGCTCCGGCACGCAGGAGATCGCCACGACCATGGCGTTCGTCCGTCTGCTGAAGGACCTGCTGCGCTCGAAGGAGTTCGGCCACCGCATCGTGCCGATCATCCCCGACGAGGCGCGCACGTTCGGCATGGACGCGTACTTCCCGACCGCGAAGATCTACAACCCCAACGGCCAGCACTACACGTCGGTCGACCGGGAGCTGCTGCTCGCCTACAAGGAGAGCCCGCAGGGACAGATCGTCCACGTCGGCATCAACGAGGCCGGTGCTCTCGCGGCGTTCACCGCCGCGGGCACGTCGTACGCGACGCACGGCGAGCCGCTGATCCCGATCTACATCTTCTACTCGATGTTCGGCTTCCAGCGCACCGGTGACGCCCAGTGGGCCGCCGGCGACCAGATGGCCCGCGGCTTCATCATCGGCGCCACCGCCGGACGCACCACCCTCACGGGTGAGGGCCTCCAGCACGCCGACGGACACTCGCACCTGCTCGCCTCGACCAACCCGGCGACGGTCTCCTACGATCCCGCGTACGGCTACGAGATCGCGCACATCATGCGTTCCGGTCTCGAGCGGATGTACGGCGGGCAGCACGAAGACCCGAACGTCATGTACTACCTCACGGTGTACAACGAGCCGATGGTCCAGCCCGCGGAGCCGGCCGACGTGGATGTGGACGGCATCGTCCGCGGCATCCACCGCGTCTCCGTCGGCGAGGGCGACGGCCCCCGTGCCCAGCTCTTCGCCTCCGGCGTCGGCCTGCCGTGGGCGCTCGAGGCCCAGGAGCTGCTGAAGAAGGACTGGGGTGTCGTCGCCGACGTGTGGTCGGTCACCTCGTGGACCGAGCTGCGCCGCGACGGCCTCGCCGCCGACGAGCACAACTTCCTCCACCCGGACCAGGAGCCGCGCACCGCCTACCTCACGCAGAAGCTCCAGGGCGCCGAGGGTCCCGTCGTCGCGGTCAGCGACTTCATGCACGCCGTGCAGGACCAGATCCGCCCGTGGGTCCCGAACCGCTTCGCCACGCTCGGCGCCGACGGCTTCGGCTTCTCGGACACCCGTGCCGCGGCCCGCCGCTTCTTCAAGATCGACGGACCGTCGATCGTCGTGCGCACGCTGCAGGCGCTGGCCGAGGAGGGCAAGGTCGACCGCGGCCTCTCCGCCCAGGCCATCGAGAAGTACCGCCTGCACGACGTGAACGCCGGCACGAGCGGCAACGCAGGCGGCGAAAGCTGAGCCCTCGGTGACAGCTGCCTCCGCCGCCGGCATGGACAAGGCCGCCACGCTCACCTGGCTGCGCCGGATCTCCGGCGACATCGCCACGGTGACGATCAAGCGGCTGGAGGACACCCTCCCCTGGTACGCCGACATGCCACCGGCCCGCCGCTCCGCGGTCGGGCTGGTGGCGCAGGCGGGCATCACCTCGTTCATCCAGTGGTACGACGACCCGACGTCCACCCCGTGGATCGCCGCGGACATCTTCGCCGCCGCTCCCCGTGAGCTGCTGCGGAGCGTGAGTCTGCAGCAGACCCTCCAGCTCATCCGCGTCACGGTCGAGGTGACCGAGGAACGGGTGGCGGGCAAGGGCGAGCACCTTCGCGAGGCCATCCTGCTCTACTCGCGGGACGTGGCGTTCGCCGCCGCCGACGTTTACGCGCGCGCCGCCGAGGCCCGCGGCCTCTGGGACGCGCGGCTCGAGGCGCTCGTCGTCGACTCGATCCTCACGGGCGAGGCCGACGAGGAGCTGCCCAGCCGGATCGCCGCTCTCGGGTGGCACGGCCACGGAGAGGTCGCGGTCCTCGTGGGCACCACGCCTCCGCAGTTCGACGTCGACCTCGTGCGTCGCACGGCGCGGAAGCTCGCGGTCGACGTCCTCATCGGCGTGCAGGGCTCGCGCCTCGTGCTCGTGCTCGGACGCGCGCGCGTCGAGGGCCAGGAGGGCGAGGACGAGGAGCTCGGGTTCCAGGAGATCGCGGCTCGTCTGGAGCCGTCGTTCGGCCCGGGGTTCGTCGTGCTGGGGCCGGCTGTCGCTGCCCTCGTCGACGCCAGCCAGAGCGCGCGTGCGGCGCTGGCCGGATTCGCGGTGGCTCGCGCCTGGCGGAGCGCACCGCGGCCCGTCGAAGCCGACGATCTGCTCCCGGAGCGCGCCCTCGCCGGCGACCCTCTCGCGAAGCAGACCCTGATCGAGCGCATCTACCGCCCGCTGCAGGCGCACTCGACCGACCTCGTCACGACGCTCTGGAGCTATCTCGACAACGGCCGTTCCCTCGAGGCGACGGCCCGCGAGCTCTTCGTGCATCCGAACACCGTCCGCTACCGCCTGAAGCGGGTGAGCGAGGTCATCGGGTGGGACGCGACCGGGCCCCGCGAGGCGCTCATCCTGCAGACGGCGCTCATCCTCGGCTCCATCGGGGCCGCGGAGCAGGTACGCCGCCGTCCGCCGCTGCGCCGCCCTCCGCGCTGACCCACCCGGTGCATTCTGTGCGCCACACACAAGGGTTCCGCGCAATCTTGTGATGGATCATCCACCGTTCTGCCGCGATCGTTGGCAGACTGGGTGGGTGATTGTCGTCGTCTGCCCTGGACAGGGCTCGCAGACCCCCGGATTCCTCGCCCCCTGGCTCGAGCTCGACGGAGTGGAGGAGCGTCTCGCCACCTACTCCGAGGCCGCGCAGGTCGATCTCCGCACGCACGGCACCGAGTCGGACGCGGACACCATCCGCGACACCCGGGTCGCCCAGCCGCTGATCGTGGCCGCCTCCCTCGTCGCCGGTGATGCTCTCGTGGCCGCCGCCGGTCGCCGCGCGGACGGCATCGCCGGGCACTCCGTCGGGGAGATCGCGGCGCTCGTCGGCAGCGGCGTGCTGGACGCCGCGACGGGCATGCGCCTCGTCGGCATCCGGGGGCGGGCGATGGCCGATGCCGCCGCCCAGACCCCGACGGGGATGAGCGCGGTCCTCGGCGGCGATGAGGAGACGCTCCTCGCCCGCCTCGCCGAGCTCGGCCTCGCGCCGGCGAACTTCAACGGCGGCGGGCAGATCGTCGTCGCCGGTCCTCTCCCGGCCCTGGCAGCTCTCGCCGAGGAGCCGGTCAAGGGCACCCGCGTGGTGCCGCTCCAGGTCGCCGGAGCGTTCCACACCGACTACATGGCCTCCGCCGTCTCGGCGCTCCGCGACGCGGTCGCCGACGTGCAGCCGTCCGACCCCGAGATCACGCTCTGGACCAACCGCGACGGCTCGGTCGTGACCGACGGAGCGACGGCGCTCGACTACCTCGTCGATCAGGTCTCCTCCCCCGTTCGGTGGGACCTCTGCATGACCTCCTTCGCCGACGCCGGGGTGACCGGCGTCATCGAGCTCGCCCCCGCGGGCGCCCTCGTCGGTCTCGCCAAGCGCGGCCTGCGCGGCGTGCCGACGGTCGCCGTGAAGACCCCCGAAGACCTCGAAGCCGCCGTCGCGCTGCTGAACGGAGAAGCCGCATGACCGCCTCCCTCGCCCAGATCGCCGGGCCCGCCTACACCCGCATCTACGCGTTCGGCGCGGCTCGCGGCGAGAACGCGGTGCCCAACGAAGACCTCATCGGGCCGATCGACTCCAGCGACGAGTGGATCCGTCAGCGCACCGGCATCGTCACGCGCGTCCGGGCGGACAAGGAGACGGACGCCATCGACCTCGCGACCGCGGCGGCAGCCGAGGCCATCGAGAAGTCGGGTGTCCCCGCCGACCAGGTCGATCTCGTCATCGTCGCGACCATCAGCAACCCGAAGCAGACGCCGTCGGTCTCGGCCATCGTCGCCGACCGCGTCGGGGCCAACCCGGCCGCGGCGTATGACATCAACGCGGCCTGCGCCGGCTACGCCTATGCGGTCGCGCAGGCGGACGCGCTCATCAAGGCCGGAGCCGCCCGCCACGCCCTCGTGATCGGCACGGAGAAGCTCTCCGACGTCGTCGACCCGACCGACCGCAGCATCTCGTTCCTCCTCGGCGACGGCGCCGGCGCCGCGCTCATCGGCCCCAGCGACACGCCGGGCATCGCCCCCGCGGTCTGGGGCAGCGACGGTTCCAAGGCCGACGCCGTCGGTATGAACGGCACCCTCACCGACTTCCGCGACGGCGTGGTGCCGTGGCCGACACTCCGCCAGGAGGGCCCGACGGTCTTCCGCTGGGCCGTGTGGGAGATGGCCAAGGTCGCCCGGGAGGCGCTGGACAAGGCCGGGATCGAGGCCTCCGACCTCGCCGCCTTCATCCCGCACCAGGCCAACATGCGCATCATCGACGAGTTCGCCAAGCAGCTCGGTCTGCCGGAGACCACCGTCATCGCCCGCGACATCGAGACCACCGGCAACACGTCGGCCGCCTCGATCCCGCTCGCCAGCCACCGCCTCATGGCCGAGCACCCGGAGCTCTCCGGCGGCCTCGCCCTGCAGATCGGCTTCGGCGCCGGCCTCGTCTTCGCAGCCCAGGTCGTCGTCCTCCCCTGAAGACGCGTCGACCTTCCCTAGACTGTTCCACGGTTCCGAATACAACCCGCAAGAAAGAGGAAGACCACCATGGCTTTCACCAACGATGAGGTCCTCGCCGGCCTCGCAGAGCTGATCACCGACGAGACCGGCATCAACGCCAGCGAGGTCGCCCTGGAGAAGTCGTTCACGGACGACCTCGACATCGACTCGATCTCGATGATGACGATCGTCGTCAACGCCGAGGAGAAGTTCGGCGTCACCATCCCGGACGACGAGGTCAAGAACCTGAAGACCGTCGGCGACGCCGTCAACTTCATCGTCGCGGGCCAGGAGTAATCCCGGCAGGATGCCACCCTCGCCCCGCGCGGGGCGTGGCATCCTCCGGCCCTGCCCATCCCCCGCACGAACTCGTTTCGACAAGGAACCACACCTCATGACCAAGCGCATCGTCGTCACCGGCATCGGCGCCACCTCCGCCATCGGCGGGACGGCCCCGGAGAACTGGGACAACCTTCTCGCCGGTGCCTCCGGCGCCCGCACGATCGAGCACGACTGGGTGCAGGAGTACGACCTGCCCGTCACGTTCGCCGCCTCCGCGAGCGTCCGCCCGGAAGAGGTGCTGCCCCGCCACGAGGCGAAGCGTCTCGACCCCTCTTCGCAGTTCGCGCTCATCGCGGCGCGCGAGGCCTGGGAGGACGCGGGCTCGCCCGAGGTCGCTCCCGAGCGCCTCGGCGTCGACTTCGCGACCGGGATCGGCGGCCTCTGGACGCTGCTCGACGCCTGGGACACGCTGCGCGAGAAGGGCCCCCGCCGGGTCATGCCGCTGACCGTGCCGATGCTGATGCCGAACGCGGCCGCCGGCAACCTGTCGCTGCAGTTCGAGGCCCGCGCCTATGCGCAGACCGTCGTCAGCGCGTGCGCCTCCAGCACCGAGTCGATCATCCACGCCTTCCACCACCTGCAGGAGGGGCTGGCCGACGTCGTCATCGCCGGCGGCACCGAGTCGGCGATCCACCCGATCACGATGGCCGCGTTCGCGTCCGCGCAGGCGCTGTCGCGCCGCAACGACGACCCGGCCCACGCCTCCCGACCCGGCGCGATCGACCGCGACGGCTTCGTGATGGGCGAGGGCGCCGCGGCCCTCATCCTCGAGACCGAGGAGCACGCCAAGGCCCGCGGCGCGAAGATCTACGGCTACGTCCTCGGCGGTGGCGTGACCGCCGATGCGTACCACATCACCGGCAACGACCCGGAGGGCAAGGGGGCGGCGCGTGCCGTGATCCAGGCACTCGAGGAGGCCGGCATCACGCCCGACCAGGTGACGCACATCAACGCCCACGCGACCTCGACCCCGGTCGGCGACCCCAACGAGTACGTCGCGCTGAAGAACGTCTTCGGCGACCGGATCGACGAGATCCCGGTGTCGGCCACCAAGGCGTCGACCGGGCACCTCCTGGGCGGGACCGGCGCGCTGGAGGCGATCTTCTCCCTCCTCGCGCTGCGGGACCGCGTGGCTCCGCCGACGATCAACATGACCGAGCCGGACCCGGAGGTGCCGTTCCGTCTGTCCGGAGAGGCGGCTCCGCTCGGCGACGGCCCGCAGATCGCCATCAGCAACTCGTTCGGCTTCGGCGGACACAACGCCGTGCTCGTGCTGGGCGGCGTCGACTGACCGTTTCCGCGTCCACGATGAAGGCCCCCGGGATGTGATCCCGGGGGCCTTCATCATGCGCGGTCCGCTCTGCCCCTTCGACGGGCTCAAGGGCCCAGGGGCGCGCTGGCCCCGACGGCGAGGCGCTGCGAACGCTCCCGGCGGCGGCGCTCGATCCGCGGGAGGAACCAGCCGATCAACGGGCCGACGCCGAAGGCGAACAGCACGGTGCCGACGCCCACCGGACCGCCGAGCAGGAAGCCGATCAGCAGCACGGACCCCTCGATGACCGTCCGCGCCAGCCAGACCGGCCATCGGGTCACCCGGACGAGCCCCGTCATGAGTCCGTCGCGCGGTCCGGGGCCGAAGTCCGCCGCGATGTAGAGCCCGGTCGCGAACGCCAGCAGCACGAGTCCGAAGACGAACATGGGCGCCCCCACCCACACGGAGGGCGGAGCCGGCAGCACGAGGAGGGTGAGGTCGGCGAACGGGCCGATGAGCAGCGCGTTGAGCAGGGTGCCGAGACCCACCCGTTGACGGAGCGGGATCCACAGCAGCAGGACGACGATCGAGATCAGCACCGTGACGACCCCGTACCCGAGTCCCGTCCAGCGTGCGACACCCAGCGAGAGCACGTCCCAGGGCGCGACGCCGATCCCGCCGCGCACCATGAAGCCGAGCGCGACGCCGTAGAGGAAGAGCCCGCCCACGAGCTGCGCCAGCCGCTCGGCCAGGTCTCGGCGGCTGGTCGCGGTGAAGGGCAGGAAGACGGCACGGAAGAGCATCTCTCCATCGTGGCCCGCACGAAGGAGGGACGAGGCCGACCACTGAGCGAAAAGTGGTCTGCACATGGAAGGCCACTTTGCGGCAGGCTGGAGGCATGGCCTCCCGTCTCGTCACCCAGCTCGGCACCCAGGACATCGACGACGCCTCAGCGTCGGGCCTGGCCGACCGCATCAGGGCCCTCATCCTCGACGGACGCCTCACGGTCGGCGAGCGACTGCCGAGCGAGCGCGCCCTCGCGCTCGAGCTGCGGCGGTCACGCTCGACCATCACCCGCGCCTACGGCGTTCTCGAGGCCGGTGGCTACGTGTCCCGGCATCATGGCGGAAGCACCAGAGTGACCCTCCCGCACGGCCCGGCGGCCGCCGCCCCCGACGCGGACGACGCGGCGATCGACCTGTCGATCGCCTCGATGGACTCGACCCCCGGCCTGTACGACGCGACCGTGCGCTCCCTCCCCCGGCTGGCGGCCCTGCGCGGGACGAGCGGCTACTCGCTGCAGGGCCTTCCCGACCTCCGAGAAGCCGTGGCCCGCCGATTCACCGAACGCGGCGCGGCGACCTCGGCCGACGAGATCATGATCACCTCGGGCGCCCTGAACGCCGTCAACCTCATCCTCACGGCGATCGGCCGCCGCGGCGAACGCGCCCTCGTGGAGCAGCCGACCTTCCCGCATGCGCTCGAGGCTCTGCACCGGCACGGCTACCGTCTGGTGCCGACGCCGGTCGACACCGATGGCTGGGACGCCCGCCACCTCACCGACACCCTGCGGACAGCGCGCCCGCACGTCGCGTACCTCATCCCGGACTTCCACAACCCCACCGGAGCGACGCTGCCGCAGGAGGAGCGGTCCCGGATCGCGACGACGGCCCGCAACACCGGCACGCACCTGATCGTCGACGAGACGACGGCGGAGCTGGACATCGACCGGGGATGGGCCCCGACGCCGATGGCAGCCGAGGGCCCGAACGTGATCACGGTGGGATCGATGTCGAAGATCGCGTGGGGAGGCATGCGCATCGGCTGGATCCGCGCCGACCGCTCGGTCATCGCCCGGCTGCTGGCCGTCCGCCCCTCGTTCGAGCTCGGCACGGCCCTCCTCGAGCAGTGCATCGCCGTGGAGCTGCTCGACGACGTCCCGGCACTGACCCAGCACGTCCGGCGACGCCTCACGGCCGGACGGGAGGCCGTGACCGCGGGAATCGCCGGGATCCCGGGGATGCGGATGCCGGAGACGCCCGGCGGCCTCTCCGCCTGGATCGATCTCGGCGCTCCCCTGTCGACGACCCTCTCCCTCGCTGCCCGCGAACGGGGACTCATCCTGCCGCCCGGACCGCGCTTCACGACCGGCGGCGTGCTGGAGCGGCGACTCCGGATCCCGATCACGCTCCCGCCCGAGCGTGCGACGGAGGCGATGACGCGCCTGGCGCAGGCCTGGGCGGACGTGCGCGGCGGTGGAGTGAACACCGTCGACGACCTCGCGCACGCGGCCGTGATCTGACCGGCGCAGACGAAGACCCCGCCCGGTCTCCCGGGGCGGGGTCTTCGTCGAGCGGAGCGCGGATTCGTCTTCTCAGCGTCCGGGATCACTCACCGGAATCCGATACTCACGCCTCCGCGCTCCCGGTATCGACGGTCGGTCAGCCGACCTTGTGGAGCCAGACGACGCGCGCGTCGTCGCTGGCGTGACGGAAGGGCTCCAGCTCCTCGTCCCAGGCGGAGCCCAGGGCGATGTCGAGCTCGCGCTGCAGCTCGACGGCGTTGCCCGCGGCGATCTCCATCGCGTAGCGGATGCGGTCCTCGCCGATGACGATGTTGCCGGCGGCATCGGTCTGGGCGTAGTGGATGCCGAGGTCCGGCGTGTGCAGCCACCGACCGCCGTCACTGCGCGGCGTCGGGTCTTCCGTCACCTCGAATCGGAGGTGCTCCCAGCCCCGGATCGCGGTCGCGAGGGCAGCACCGGTACCGACGGGACCGTCCCAGTAGAACTCGGCGCGGCGCGCGCCGGTCAGCACGGGCTGCTCGGTCCAGTCGAAGTTCACCGCACGCCCGATAGCGCGACCCACCGCCCATTCCAGGTGCGGGCAGAGCGCGCGAGGCGCCGAGTGGATGAACACCACTCCGCGTGCGTAAGCCGTCGCCATGATCTCTCCGTTTCATCAGGTGCGTCTTCCCCTACGACCTGAACCACGAAGTGGCGAGAGTATGCGGTTGTGCGCCCATTCTCGCCGAGTTCCCGCGAAATCACAAGCGTGTGATTCGACGACGAAGGCCCCGGTCCGTGGACCGGGGCCTTCGGGCGCTTCGACGAGCTCAGCGACCCAGCTCAGGCCTCGCTCATGGCCTGCTTGACCTGCTGGCCCTTCGCGGCGTAGTAGGCCGCGCGAGCGGCGTCCTTGCGGGCCTGCTCGGCGTAGCCGAACTCGAGCACGTCCTGCGGGACCTCGACGTTCGGGACGTCGTCGGTGCCGTGGTACTTCTCGATGTAGGCGTCGAGCTCGGGACCGGAGGTCCACGAGGTGATGAGGCAGTAGCGCGGGTCGGTGCCGTTGTGCGTGGCCGCGTGCCACAGGCGCTGGGTGTCGACGATGAGCTGCGCACCCGCCGGGAGGGCGATGCGGTACTCGATCCTGGGGTCCGTGCGGTTCTCACGCAGGACGAAGTAGCTGTCCTTGTCGTCCGTCAGGTTGAAGAACCCGCGGACGACCCAGCCGGTGCCGTCCGGGTTCAGGCGGTTGTTGTCGTCCTGGTGGAGGTTGTAGAGGCAGTCGCCGTACGGGGTCGGCTGCAGCTCGATGACGCGGCAGCGACCGACGTTCGCACCGGGCTCCTGCGCACGACGGGTGAGGTTCGGGGCCTTGGCGGTCTGCTCGTCGATCCAGACGCCGTCCTTGTCGGTGCGCGGCGGCTTGTGGTTCCAGAAGCCGTTGCACTCGATGTCGCCGAAGGCGCTGGCGAGGGGCGCGAACCGGGTGTCACCCGAGGACTTCCAGTCGACGTACTCGATGTCGAGCCATTCCTTGGGGTCGGCCTCCTGGTCGTAGCTGTCGAGGACGACGAAGCCCTTCTCCTCCAGCGCTGCGGACTTGATGTATCCCATGATCGAGTCATGTTCCTTTCATCGGGGGCCAGCACGTTTTAACAGGCCCTGATAAGGCAAGGCTAACAGCGAGACCTGGCCCTCCCCCGGAGGGTCGCCGTGGATAAGCGAATAGACTGGGCGGGGCACCCGGCGCGTCCGTGGCGCCTGTCGCTACGGGAGGACGAGACACCAGCATGAGCACCGCGACCAACGTCGAGGCGACGGCAGTCAACACGATCGAATGGCTCGCGGCGGGACGCACGACCATCGTCGTCCCGGTCTACCAGCGGCAGTACCGCTGGGACATCGGCGGCTGCGAGCGGCTCCTCTCCGACGTCAGGGCGGTGGCGGCGGAAGACGACGCGCATCGCCATTTCATCGGTTCGATCCTCTCCGCCGAGGACGGCTCCGGTCCGGACGCCGACCTCATCCTCATCGACGGGCAGCAGCGCCTCACGACGCTCATGCTCCTCGTCGCCGCGCTGCATCACTCGGTGCGCGACCGCGATCCGGAGCTCGCCGCCGACCTCGCCCGCGTGCTGGTCCGCCCCGACGATCCCGAGCGCACGAAGCTCCGTCCGCACGACGCCTGGGCCGATCTCTACGAGTCGGTCGTGCTCGACCGCCGGGATGACGTCGACCGCGAATCGCGCTTCGACGACAACTACGCGTTCTTCCGCAGCCAGATCCATGCCGACGAGGTGCCGTTCATCTGGCAGGGGCTGCAGCGACTCGAGCACGTCTCGATCACGCTCGGCGCCCAGGCCAACGCGCAGCAGATCTTCGAGAGCCTGAACTCCACCGGCGAGCCGCTGCGGGATCACGAGCTGATCCACAACTACATCCTCATGGGGCTGAACCACGCCGAGCAGATGGATGTGGAAGCGCGGTTCTGGCTGCCGATCGAGCAGCACACGGGCGAGGCGATCGGCGCGTTCTGGCGCCACTACCTCGTGCTCGTGACGGGGCGTGAGGTGGCGGCGAACGGCGAGCACGGCGTGTACAGCGCCTTCCGCCAGTCGTTCCCGCGCGTCGACGTCGCCCACCTCCAGGCCGACGCCGAGACGTGGCGGCACTATGCGGAGATTTACGGCATCCTCCTCGATCCGACGAAGGAGCAGGACCCGGAGATCGCGCGGCAGCTGAAGTACGTGAACACGTTCGGACGCTCCTCCTCCCCGCTGGTCATGAGCGCCTACAGCGATCACGCGCGTGGCCTCATCGACCGGAGTCAGCTCCTCGAGACGCTCGAGTGGCTGCAGGCGATGTTCCTCCGCCGCGCGCTCGTCAACCTTCCCGCCGAACGCCTGATCGCCCGGCTCTGCCGTGCCCGCCGCGACGGACACGACGCCCTCGCCCGCGCCATCGCGCGCATCACCCCGTCGGACGAGCGGGTCAGCGCCGTGCTCAAATACAGCGAGCTGCCGTATCCGGCCTACGTGCTCGGCCGGCTCGAGGGCGTCGACGACGTGGACGGCTTCGACGTCGAGCACATCGTGCCCGCCGTGCCCGGCGACGCCTGGTCCGGCGACGGCGTGCGTCCCTGGAGCGAGTACTCCGAGGACGAGCAGAACAGCCACCGCGCCCTCGCACCGACCCTCGGCAACCTCACGCTGCTGGAACAGGGGCTAACGGAGCGGGTGTTCGGCGCTTCCTTCCCCGCCAAACGCGATGAGGCCTACGCCCGCAGCGCGGTACCGGCCACCCGCGCCCTCGCCGCGGAGGAATCCTGGGGCACGGCGGCCATCACCGCACGAACAGTGGCGCTGACGGCCGACCTCGTCCGCGTGTGGGCACGGCCCGCGCTGCCCGAGATCGACGACGACGGCCTCACCCCGATCCTCGACGCCGTGCGCCGCCGCGGCTGGCCCGCGGGGTGGGAGCGCGAGTTCGACTACGTGGAGTACCGCGGCGAGCGGTGGGAGGTCTACGACGTCAAGCACCTGTTCAACCGTGTGTTCCGTCGCGCCTGGACCGACACGACCGAGGCCGCTCTGGCGTACTGCGCGACCCACGGCGGCCCGATCTACCGCGACAAGGCGTGGAAGGGGCAGTGGGACGACCTCGATGACACGCACTTCCTCTACATGGGCTGGGACTCGAACTACATGATGACGGCCGTCCAGGGCGTCCTCGACGAGTCCGGCATCGCCGCCGAGGTCTTCGTGAAGTACTCCTACATCGGGAATGTGATGTGACCATGACCACTGTCATCCGCCGCCGCCTGCTCGACCTTGCGATCGAGGACCACACGCTCACGGTCCCCCTCGTGTGGGACGACCCGGCAGACACCCGCACGATCGACGTGTTCGCCCGCGTCGTCGCACGGGAGGGCGGCGAGGCGCTCCCCTACCTGGTCTTCCTGCAGGGCGGGCCGGGCCACGAGGCGCCGCGCCCCTTCCACTCCTCCACGGCGCCGGCCTGGCTGGATCAGGCCCTCGCGCACTATCGGCTCGTGCTCCTGGACCAGCGCGGCACCGGCCTCTCCTCCCCCGTCGGCGACGGCGACCTCGCGCAGGGCGCCGAAGCCGTCGCCGAGTACCTGACGCACCTGCGTGCCGATGCCATCGTGCGCGACTGCGAGGCACTACGGGAGCATCTGGGGGCATCGACCTGGAGCGTCCTCGGGCAGTCGTTCGGCGGGTTCACGACGCTGGCGTACCTGTCGACCCACGCGGATTCCCTCGACGACGTCTTCATCACCGGCGGTCTCAGCACGGTCGAGCGCGATCCGGACGAGGTGTACGCGCTCTGCTACGACAAGATGCGCACGGCCTCCGAGCGGTACTACCGGCGCTTCCCGGAGCACCGCGACGTCATGCGACGCCTGATCGATCTCGCGGACGCCGGTGAGCTCATCATCCCCGACGGCGAGGTCGTATCGCGTTCCCGCCTCCGCTCCGTCGGCTCCGCTCTCGGCACCGACGACGGCTGGCAGACGGTCTGGTCGCTGCTGGAGCGGGATCCCGCGTCCAACGCCTTCCGGCACGACCTCCAGCACGCCATGCCCTTCGGCGGCCGCAACCCGCTGTACTACGCCTTCCATGAGTCGAGCTATGCGAACGGACACACCACGCGGTGGTCCGCCGAGCGCGTCGAACCGACCGATTTCCGCGACGATCCGACGCTCTTCACGGGCGAGCACATCCGCCGCGAGTGGGCCGACACCGTCCCGGCGCTGCAGCCCTGGCGGGAGGTGACGTCGATCCTGGCGGAGCACCCCTGGCCGCGGATCTACGACACCGCCGCCCTCGCCGCCTCCGGGGCGACGGGCGCGGCCGCCGTGTACGTGAACGACGTGTATGTGCCCGTGGAGTTCTCGCTGGAGACCGCCCGTCTCCTCCCCGGTGTGACACCCTGGGTGACGAGCGAGCACGAGCACAACGGCCTGCGGACGGGGCCCGTGCTGGAGCGGCTGATCGACCTCGCCCACGGACGCCGCCTCCGCTGACCTCCGCCCCGCGACGGGTGCCACCGCCGCGCTCCGCGATCTATCCTGGGGCCATGGAGCATCTGCTCGGGTGGACCACGATCGTCCTCGTGCTCGGCACGGGGCCGGTGCTGTTCTTCGTGGGCATCCGGCATTCCCTCTCCCGTCGTCCGGTCGAGGAGAAGTACGAGCAGGCCGGCTCGGGAGGGCTCGTCGGCGTCTTCGACGCGGTGTGGTCCCCCACCGCGCACGAGGCCGGCCAGGAGCGGGACCGGCAGACCCGGCGCACGGCCCCGGCGCCGACCCCCGGAGATCCGCCGGGCCGCATCGAGCGCGGACGCATCGTCATCGACGTCTGAGCGACTCGTCCACCCCGGACATGACGAAGGCCCCGCACTCCGAGGAGTACGGGGCCCTCGTGGGCGGTCTTACTTGGAGGAGCCGCCGAAGCCCTTGAAGCGCTGGTTGAACTTCTCGACGCGGCCGGCCGAGTCCATGATGCGCTGCTTGCCCGTGTAGAAGGGGTGCGAGGCCGAGGAGATCTCGACGTCGATCACCGGGTACTCCACGCCGTCCAGCTCGATCGTCTTGTCGCTCGTGACGGTGGAGCGGGTGAGGAAGGTCTCGCCCGAACCCAGGTCGCGGAACACGACAGCCTTGTACTCGGGGTGAATGTCAGTCTTCATGGGATTCCTTTGTTGCTGCCCTGGATTGTGCCAGGGACGAGGGAAGTCTGTGGTGCCGAACGCACCAAGGATCGATTCTACCAGTACTTCGACAAGCTCAGTAACCCATCGGGACCGAGCTCAGTAACCCATCGGGACCGAGCTCAGTAACCCATCGGGACCGAGCTCAGCGACCCACGGGGACCGAGGTCAGGAGGCGGCGCGGGCGGAGTAGCGCCCGTCCTCGCTGCTGAGCGCGATCGGCATGCCGAAGGTCTCGCCGAGGGCGTCCGCGGTGAGCGTCTCCGCGATCGGGCCCGCGGCGACCACGGCGCCGTCGCGGATCAGCAGCACGTGCGTGAATCCGACGGGGATCTCCTCGACGTGGTGGGTGACCATGAGCATCGCGGGCGTCGTCGGCGCCGACGCATAGCCGCCGAGCAGAGCCAGCAGCTCCTCGCGCGACCCGAGGTCGAGCGAGGCCGTCGGCTCGTCGAGCAGCAGGAGCTCCGGGTCCGTCATGACCGCCCGGGCGATCTGCACGCGCTTCTGCTCGCCGTCGCTCAGCGTGCCGAAGGTGCGGTCGGCGAGGTGCGCGAGACGCCAGTCGCCCAGCACGCGCAGCGCACGCCGCTCATCGATGTCCTCGTAGCTCTCGTTCCAGCGCCCGAGCACGGAGTACGCCGCCGTGAGGACGGTGTTGAGCACCGTCTCGTCACGCGGGATGCGCTTGGCCATGGCGGACGATGCGAACCCGATCCGCGGACGGATCTCGAAGACGTCGGCGCGTCCGAGTGTCTCGCCGAGGACGGTGACCGTGCCCGAGGTGGGGTGCATCAGCGTGTCGGCGAGCTGCAGCAGGGTCGTCTTCCCCGCACCGTTCGGCCCGAGGATCACCCATCGCTGATCGTCAGAGACCTGCCAGGTCACGTGATCGATGATGTTGCGCCCCTCTCGGCGCACGACGACGTCGGTGAACTCCAGAGCGATCGGCATATCGAAAGCCTATCGGCTCAGGCGGACAGCTCTGCGTAGAGCGCGCGGGTCTCGTCGGCGATCGCGCCCCAGCTGAACTGCGTGCGGGCCCGCTCCCGACCGGCCTCGCCGTACTCCCGCGCCCGCGCCGGATTCGTGGCGACCTCGGTGAGGACTGCCGCGAGATCGGCGACGAAGCGGTCGGGGTCGGTCGGTGTGCCCGTGCCGTCCTGCACCTGCTCGATGGGGACCAGCCGGCCCGTCACGCCGTCGTCGACGACCTCGGGGATGCCGCCGGTCGCCGTTCCCACGACGGCCGCTCCGCACGCCATGGCCTCGAGGTTCACGATCCCGAGCGGCTCGTAGACGGAGGGGCAGACGAAGGTGGTCGCCGCGGCCAGGATCGCCGACAGCTCGTCCCGCGGCAGCATCCGCTCGATCCACACCACGCCCTCTCGGGTCTGCTGCAGCAGCCGCACCCCCTCCTGGACCTCCGCCATGATCTCCGGCGTGTCCGGAGCACCGGCGCAGAGGATGAGCTGGACCTCGGGCGGCAGCAGCCGTGCCGCCTGCAGAAGGTAGGGCAGCCCCTTCTGCCGTGTGATGCGTCCGACGAAGACGACCGAGGGGCGGTCAGGATCCATGCCGATCGAGGAGAGGAAGGCCGGATCCTGCACCGGACGCCAGCGCTCCACATCGATCCCGTTGTGGATCACCCGGACCCGCGCGGGGTCGACCTGCGGATAGCTGCGGAGGATGTCCGCGCGCATACCGGCGCTCACGGCGATCACCGCGGCGGCGTTCTCGTAGGCGAGCTTCTCGATGCCGCTCGACACGGCGTAGCCGCCCCCGAGCTGCTCGGCCTTCCACGGCCGCAGCGGCTCGAGGCTGTGCGCCGTGAGCACGTGCGGGATCCCATGGAGCTGGGAGGCGAGGTGTCCGGCGAAGTTGGCGTACCAGGTATGGCTGTGCACGACGTCGGCGCCCGCGATGGCCGACACGATCTCCAGGTCCGTTCCGAGCGTCTGCAGCGCCGGGTTGGCGGCGGAGAGGCTCTCGGGAGCGCGGTAGGCGAAGGTGCCCTCCTCGTCGCGCGGCGCGCCGAACGCTCGCACCGTCACATCGATGTCCCGACGCAGTGCGGAGACGAGTTCGGCGACGTGCACACCCGCGCCTCCGTAGATCTCCGGCGGATACTCCTTGGTGATCATCTCGACTCGCATGCCTAGACGCTATCGAGCGGGTTGTCCAGATGCTAGTTCCCCGCGCCGAACGGGATCTATGGTGGACCCATGTCCGCTCCAAAGAAGGTCTTCGGGATCATCCTCGCCGGCGGCGAGGGCAAGCGACTCATGCCGCTGACGGCCGACCGCGCAAAACCGGCCGTCCCGTTCGGCGGCCAGTACCGCCTGATCGACTTCGCCATCTCGAACCTCATCAACTCCGGGCTGAGACAGATCGTCGTCCTGACCC
Organism: Microbacterium sp. HSID17254; assembly: GCF_003989315.1. Classification (NCBI taxonomy): domain Bacteria; kingdom Bacillati; phylum Actinomycetota; class Actinomycetes; order Micrococcales; family Microbacteriaceae; genus Microbacterium; species Microbacterium sp. HSID17254. Next base: position 55,032 of record NZ_RBLT01000003.1, on the reverse strand, counting down.
AGTACAAGTCGCACAGCCTCGACCGGCACATCTCGCAGACGTGGCGGATGTCGGCGCTGCTCGACTCGTACGTCGCCTCTGTCCCGGCCCAGCAGCGGCTCGGCAAGCGGTGGTTCTCCGGATCCGCCGACGCGATCCTGCAGAGCATGAACCTGATCAACGACGAGAAGCCCGACATCGTCGTCGTGATCGGCGCCGACCACGTCTATCGGATGGACTTCCGCCAGATGCTCGAGGCGCACATCGAGTCCGGGGCGAAGGCGACGGTCGCGGGCATCCGTCAGCCGCTCGCCCTGGCGTCCCAGTTCGGGGTCATCGACGCCGATCCGGAGTCCGGGCGCATCCGGCAGTTCCTCGAGAAGCCCACCGACGCCACGGGTCTGGCGGACTCCCCGCACGAAGTGCTGGCCTCCATGGGCAACTACATCTTCGACACGGACGCCCTCATCGCGGCGGTCGAGGCCGACGGCGAGCTGCCGACGTCGAGTCATGACATGGGCGGCGACATCGTCCCGTACTTCGTCGACCGCGGCGAGGCCGGCTACTACGACATGAAGCAGAACGAGGTCCCGGGGTCTTCCCCGCGCGACCGCTCGTACTGGCGCGACGTGGGGACGATCGACTCGTTCTTCGACGCGCACCGGGACCTGATCTCGACGCTTCCGATCTTCAACCTCTACAACATGGAGTGGCCGATCCACTCGCAGGCGGTCAACTCCCCGCCGGCGAAGTTCGTCCGCGACTCCGTGGGGCGGATCGGCAACGCGATCGACTCGATCGTCTCGCTGGGGTCGGTGCTCTCCGGCACGCACCTCGAACGCAGCGTCGTGGGGCCGTGGACCCTGGCCGGCGGCGGCTCGACCATCACGGACTCCGTGGTGTTCGATCATGTCCACGTCGGTCAGGGCGCCCGCGTGCACCGCGCGATCCTCGACAAGAACGTCGTGCTCGCCGACGGCGCCACGGTCGGCGTCGACCGCGAACGCGATCTCGCCCGCGGGTTCACGGTCACGGAGTCGGGGATCACGGTCGTGGGCAAGGGCGTGTTCATCGAACGCTGACGTGTCATGCGGCGTGGGCTCCGGTCCCCCGGTCGCTAGGCTCGGGGGGTGACCACCGCGCGATTCCTCGTCGTCCTCGATGCCGATTCCACGCTCATCCGGAACGAGGTGATCGAGCTCCTCGCCGAGGAGGCCGGCCGTCGCGCCGAGGTGCAGGCGGCCACGGAGGCCGCGATGCGCGGGGAGATCGACTTCGCGACCAGCCTCCGCTCCCGGGTGGCTGCCCTCGCGGGCGTTCCCGTCGAGGCGTTCGCCCGCGTTCGCGCCCGCGTCGAGCCGACTCCGGGCGTCCGCGGCCTCACCGCCGCCGTGCACGCACGGGACGGCGTCGTCGGCGTCGTCTCCGGCGGATTCCACGAGATCCTCGACGACGTCGCGCCGGGACTCGGTGTGGACCGGTGGCGCGCGAACCGCCTCGAGGTCGCCGACGGCGCACTCACGGGGCGGGTGGACGGTGACATCGTCGACGGCGCGGCCAAGGCCTTCTGGCTGCGCACCTGGGCCGAGGAGCTCGGCGTGGCGCCGCACGCGACCATCGCGATCGGCGACGGCGCCAACGACCTCCCGATGATGGCGGTCGCCGGCCTGGGGCTCGCCTTCAACGCCAAGCCCGCCGTCCGCGAGTCCGCGAGCCTGGTCATCGGCCCCGTCGACCTCGGAACGGTCATCCCGCTCCTCCCCTGACGCTGGCCGATGTCCGTGGCCGGGTCTACGGTCGGGTCATGGACATCATCCTCATTCCCGGCCTCTGGCTCGACGCCTCCAGCTGGGACGACGTCGTGCCTGCCCTCGAGCGCGCCGGCCACCGCCCTCGTCCGCTGACCATGCCCGGGCTCGACGCGTCTGCGGAGACGGCGGCGGGTGTCGGGATCGACGACTGGGTCGCCGCCGCGGTCGCCGCCGTCGATGCCGCGGAGGGCGACGTGGTGGTCGTCGGACACAGCGGCGGAGGCAACGTCGCCTGGGGCGTCGCCGACGCGCGACCGGACCGCGTGACCCGGGTCGTCTTCGTCGACACCGTGCCGCCGCCCCCGGGCTCGGGCATCAGCGAGTTCCCGGTGCAGGACGGCGTCGTCCCGTTCCCGGGCTGGAATTTCTTCCCCGACGAGGACGTGCACGATCTGGACGACGCGACCCGTGCGAGGACGACCCCGCTCACGCACAGCGTCCCCGCGCGGGTGCCGACGGACGAGCTCGCTCTGCACGCCCCGGCACGGTATCGCATCCCGGTCACCCTGCTGATGGGAGGGCTGGACCAGGACGCCTTCGACGCGGTGATCAGCCAGTGGGGTCCGTACGCCGAGGAGTATCGGGCGATCGGCGACGCCGAGGTCGTCCGGATCGGCTCCGGACACTGGCCGCAGTTCTCGGCGCCCGAGCGTCTCGCGGAGCTCCTCGTGCGCGCGATCGATCGCTGAGGAGGACTGCTGGGGTCAGTGCCCCATGCCGAGACCACCGTCGACCGGGATGACGGCGCCCGAGATGTAACCGGCGTCGTCGCTCGCCAACCAGGTCACGACGCCCGCGACCTCATCCGGCGTCGCGAACCGCCCCGCGGGGATGTTCGCCTTGTACTGCTTCTGCGTCTCCTCGGGGAGCTCCGCGGTCATGTCGGTCTCGATGAAGCCGGGTGCCACGACGTTGGCCGTGATGCCGCGTCCGCCGAGCTCACGCGTGAGCGAGCGGGCGAAACCGACCAGCGCGCTCTTGGAGGCGGCGTAGTTCGTCTGCCCGGCGGAGCCGTACAGGCCCACGACGCTGGAGATGAGGATGACCCGTCCGAACCGTGCCCGCAGCATCCCCTTCGACGCACGCTTGACGACGCGGAAGGTGCCGCCGAGGTTCGTGGCCACGACGCTGTCGAAGTCGTCCTCGCTCATGCGCATGAGCAGGGTGTCCTTGGTGATGCCGGCGTTGGCGACGACGATCTCCACCGGACCCAGCTGCTGCTCCACCTCGGTGAAGGCCGCGTCGAGAGCGGCGGCGTCCGTGACGTCGGCGCGCACCGTCAGGGTGCCTTCCGGACCCTCTCCGCTGCGAGCGGTCACCGCCACCCGGTAGCCCTCCCGCACGAAGCGCTCGGCGATAGCGCGGCCGATGCCGCGGTTGCCTCCGGTGACGAGGACGACGCGCTCCGCGCTCATGGGACACTCCTGGGTCTGGGGTCGAGGGCCGGGGTTCCGGGCCGTGATCGATCCTAGCGACGTTGCCGTGCCGCCTTCACGACGACGGTTTGACAGACCGGGAGCCTCCTGGGACTCTGAGGGCGACGAAAGGCACCAGCGTGAGCGATCCCCGTATCTCCGGTTCGTCCGGCGAGCAGCCCCCGGCCTTCCCCCCGGCTCCCGGTTCCGCCCCGGCGTACCCGGGGTTCCCGCCGGCACCGCAGGCGAACGCCGCCACGCAGCCGTCCTCGGCGCCTCAGCAGTACTCGACGCCTCAGCAGTACGGGGCCCCGCAGCAGTACGCGGCCCCGCAACCGTATGGAGCCGCGCCTGCGCGGCCGTCCAGCGGACTCGCGATCACCTCCCTCGTCTGCGGCATCGCCGGTGTCGTGCTGTTCTGGGCGATCGTGCCGATGCTCGCCTCGATCGCGGCCGTGATCACCGGTCACATGGCGCTCGGACAGATCCGTCGCACTCCCGGTCTCGGCGGCCGCGGCATGGCGATCGCCGGGCTCATCCTCGGCTACGTCATGATCGGCGTGCTGGTCTTCACAATCGTCTCGACGATCATCGGCCTCGTCGTCTTCGGCGCCTTCACCCTGCCGTTCGTCTTCGCGAGCTGACGCCTCGCCCGGGCATGCCGATGTCGCCACGGCGGCGTAGGCTGGAACCATCGTGAAGAACGCACGTCGAGTCCCGGCCGTCACCTCACTGCCGCAGTCCCCGCGGGATGAGGGAGACCATCGTGTGCGCCGATATGCCCTGACGATGACGATCCGCATCGTCTGCTTCGGGCTGATGTTCTTCGTGCAGCCGTTCGGCTGGTGGACCTGGGTGTTCGCGCTGGCCGCCGCCGTGCTCCCGTACATCGCCGTCGTCTTCGCGAACGCCGGCAGCGACAGCACAGAGACCGCCGCCGAGTCGCCGATGCGCGAGATCGATGCGCCGCCCGCACCGTCGCTCGCTCCGGAGACCGCCCCCGACGTCATCACCATCCGCGAAGGCCGCACCGACCGATGAGCGCGCTCATCTGCTCGCGCGCCGGCTGCCGGAGCGCGGCCACGAGGCAGGTCGTCTGGCGCAACCCGCGTATCCACTCCGCCGATCGCGAGAAGATCTGGCTGGCGTGCGAGGAGCACGTCGGCTTCCTCCACGACTACCTCGCCGCGCGGGACTTCCCGGTGACGGTGCGAGACGGGGTGCCTTCATGAGCAACCGCCTGACCCGCTGGGGCGTGTACGTCCTCATCGCCATCGGCTTCGCGATCGCCTGCGTCTTCCTCTCCAACTGGCAGTTCGAGAGGAACGAATCCCGCGCTGAGCAGATCGCGCTGGTGGAGCAGAACTACGACGCCCCGGCCGTCCCCCTCGCCGACGTGGTCGCCGACGACGAGCTCGACCCCGCAGACGAATGGCGCCCCGTCACGCTGCAGGGCGAGTACCTCGCCGACGAGCAGCTCCTGGTCCGCAACCGTCCCCACGGCGGAACGAGCGCGTTCGAGGTGCTGGTCCCCTTCCGCGATGCCGACGGTCGTGTGCTCATCGTCGACCGCGGCTGGGTGGCCCCGGGCGAGGGCGAGCTCCCGGACGCGGTCCCCTCTCCGCCGTCCGGCGAGGTCACGGTGACCGTCCGCCTGCGTCCCGGCGAGCCGCTTCCCGGGTCCGGACGCGGGGCTCCGGAGGGCCAGGTGCCCACGATCCACCTCCCGTCCATCGCCGACCTCGTCGGCGACGAGGTGATCACCGGTACGTACGGACGCCTGGTCGAGGAGCAGCCCGCCGCCGAGACGGCGCTGGGTGGCTTCGAGTCCCCCACCGACGACCCGGGTCCGCACCTGTCCTATGCGATCCAGTGGATCCTGTTCGCCATCATGGGCTTCATCTTCATCGGGTACATCATCCGCACGGAGATCGTGAAGCACCGCGAAGAGGTCGAGGGGAAGCCGGCACCGGTGAAGGCACCGAAACGCCGCGACCGCGACGCGGACGCCGAGGACGAACTGCTCGACGCCCGGTGACCGGGCCGGGGAGCGTCACGCGAACGCGAGAACACGCCGGACGCTGCGCTGCCCGGCACCCTTTCGATCCCGGACGGCCCGCCCTGCCGACGCAGGATGGGAAACGGGCCTCTTGGACCGTCGGCACGCACCATTTCGATCCCCGCCTGCGGGGCGCCTCCGGTCGTTCTCGATGTCTAGCGCTCGCGAGCAGAGCCCGTGACGGCATGCCGCCATACGCGGCCGACGACGTCATAGACGATCCGGGTGTGGTTCCGGTCGGACGCCCCCCTGCCAGAACTCGACCTGCGTCGGAACCACCCGCCACAGCACCCAGTCCCCCGGTCGGAGACCCGCGCGGGCGCTCTCGGAGCGGGCCGCGAGGTCGGCGTCGCTCTCGGCCGCCGACGCCTCCTCCACGGTTCCTCGGACCCGGATCGCGCGCCGCTGCGGCTGCCACCAGAGGTTCAGTGCCGCAGCCGGACGCGCACCGAGCTGCGCGGCCTTCCGGGAGGACCGGGCCCCGGCGAACGCCCAGCCGCGCGCGTCGACGTCCTTGAGGATCAGGGTGCGCGCGTCCGGGATGCCGTCCGCGTCCACCGTCGCCAGCGTCGCCGCATGCGGTTCGGGGACGCCGGCCGCGGCCGCCGCGCGGAGCCACTCCCGGAAGAGCAGCACCGGATCGTCGGGAAGGTCGTCGAGGTGCAGCGGCGGCGCCGTCCCGGTGAGGGTGGGCTGCGCACGCAACCACGCCGCGAGTTCCGAGGGAGGAAGGATCGGGTGCGCCGCCATCCTCCGACTATGCCACGACCCGCTACGCGAGCTCGATGAGGTCCTGGTACTCCTGGCTCCAGATGTCCTCGACGCCGTCGGGCAGGATGAGGACACGCTCGGGGTTCAGCGACTGCACCGCGCCGGGGTCGTGCGACACGAGCACCACCGCGCCCTCGTAGTGGGCCAGCGCCCCGAGGATCTCCTCGCGGGAGGCCGGATCGAGGTTGTTCGTGGGCTCATCGAGCAGGAGGAGGTTCGCGGACGACACGACGAGCGTCGCCAGCGACAGCCGGGTCTTCTCGCCTCCGGACAGCACACCCGCCGGCTTGAGGACGTCGTCGCCGGTGAACAGGAAGGAGCCGAGGACCTTGCGGGCCTCCGTCTCCGTGATGTGCGGAGCGGCCGACACCATGTTCTCGAGGACCGAGCGGCTGACGTCGAGGTTCTCGTGCTCCTGCGCGTAGTACCCGACCTTGAGACCGTGTCCGGGCTCGAGTTGCCCGGTGTCCGGCTTGTCGACACCTGCCAGCATGCGCAGCAGCGTCGTCTTCCCCGCACCGTTGAGACCGAGCACGACGACCTTGGAACCGCGGTCGATCGCGAGGTCGACGTCGGTGAAGATCTCCAGTGAGCCGTACGACTTCGACAGCCCGGAGGCCATGAGCGGGGTCTTGCCACAGGGGGCGGGCTTCGGGAACCGCAGCTTCGCGACGCGGTCCTCCTGACGCACGTCCTCCAACCCGGAGAGGAGCTTCTCGGCGCGCGCGAGCATCTGGTGCGCTGCTGCCGCCTTCGACGCCTTCGCCCCGAAGCGCGCCGCCTGCTGCTGCAGGGTCGTCGCCTTCTTCTCGGCGTTGGCCCGCTCCTTCTTGCGACGCTCCTCGTCCGCAGCGCGCTGCCGCAGATAGTTCTTCCAGTTCATGTTGTAGATGTCGATGACCTGGCGGTTGGCGTCGAGGTAGAACACCCGGTTGACGGTCTCGCCCACGAGCTCGACATCGTGGCTGATGACGATCAGCCCGCCCTTGTAGTTCTTGAGGAACTCGCGCAGCCACACCACGCTGTCCGCGTCGAGGTGGTTGGTCGGCTCATCGAGGATCATCGTCTGCGCGTCGGAGAAGAGGATGCGCGCGAGCTCGATGCGACGACGCTGGCCTCCGGAGAGGGTCGACAGCGGCTGGTCGAGGATGCGGTCCGGCAGCGAGAGGTTGTGCGCGATCGACGCGGCCTCGGCCTCGGCCGCGTAGCCGCCCTGCGCCTCGAACTTCTCGGTGAGCGCGGCGTAGCGCTTCATCGCCTTGGCAGCGACCGCGGGGTCGTCGGACCCCATCGCGAGCGAGGCCTCCGTCATGCCGAGGTTGAGCTGACCGAGGCCGCGGGCGTCGAGGATCCGGGTACGAGCGAGGTCTTCCGGATTGCCCGAACGGGGGTCCTGCGGCAGGTAGCCGAGTTCGCCGGACCGGGTGACGGTGCCACCCGAGGGCAGCACGTCGCCGGCGAGCACCTTGGTGAGCGTGGTCTTGCCCGCACCGTTGCGTCCGACGAGGCCGATCTTGTCGCCGTCGGACACACGGAACGAGACGTTCTCCATCAGCAGGCGCGCGCCAACGCGGATCTCGAGGTCGTGCACGGCAAGCACAGCGGACGTCCGTTCGTTCGGGAGGAGGGTGATGGCCGAGCGGCCAGCCAACCAGTATATGCCGCCGCGCCTGTGGCGACGCCCGCCACGGATATCCCTCTCCAGGGTGACCGAGGCAATACCCCGGAGTGATGTCCCTCTCCCCACCCGCTGCTTACGGTGCCGGAGTGGACATCCTCAACGATCTCATCCTGCAGGCGATCGCCTCCCCCTGGCTGTACGCCGTGCTGTTCGCGGTGACCGTGATCGACGGGTTCTTCCCGCCGGTCCCGAGCGAGACGGTCCTCGTCGCCGCGGCGGCGGTGGCCGCGTCCACCGGTGACGGCGACATCGTGCTGCTGGGTGTCGTCGCCGCCCTGGGCGCCGCGATCGGCGACAACATCGCGTTCCTCATCGGCCGCCGACTGGGCACGACGAGATTCGCCTGGATGCGGCGCCCCCGCGTCGCCGCCGCCTTCGCCTTCGCGCAGCACGCCCTCGACCGCCGCAGTGCCACGCTGATCCTCGGCGCCCGCTACATCCCGATCGGACGCGTCGCGGTGAACATGTCCGCCGGAGCGCTCGGGTTCCCCTGGCGGCGGTTCCTCCCGCTGAGCCTCATCGCCGGTGTGAGCTGGAGCGTGTTCAGCCTCGCGATCGGGCTGCTCGCCGGCGCCTGGCTGCACGACCAGCCCGTGCTCAGCGCCGCAATCGGCATCGTCGTCGCGTTGCTCGTCGGTGTGATCATCGACCGGATCGCGGCGCTCCGCCGACGCCGTACGCCGGTCGCGCACCTGGCAGGATGAGACGCATGGCACGCCGCCGAGAGCGCACCCCGCGCCCGCCACGGATGAGCCGTCGCACCGGCGCCCTCGTGGCGCTGACTGCGGCGGTCGTCGTGCTGTATGCGCTCCTCGTCTCCCTGCAGACGGTGCTCTCCGGCACGCCGCTGCCCCTGTCCTTCCTGCTCGGCGCCGCCGTGTGCGGCGCTCCCCTCCTCGTCCCCTCCCGGCCGCGGACGGCGATCGTCGTCTTCACCGCCGGCGCCTTCCTGCTGCCGCTCCTCGTCGAGCCGGCGCGCGCGATCCACTCCCCCTGGCCCTGGTCGGTACCGGCGCTCCTGGCCTTCGTCCTCCTCGTGGGCGTGATGTCCTTCGTGCAGGGAGCCCGCCTCGGAGGCCTCACCCTCGTGATCGGCGCACTGACCTCGCTGACGGCGCCGCTGCTGCGCCCGGACATGGTCGCGACGCCGGCGAGCTCCGGCAGCGCCACCGCCAATCTCATCGTGACGACCTCGGTCGCTGCCGCGATGCTGCTCATCGCCGTCCTCGCCGCCGGTCGCGTGCGTGTCGCGGCGGAGCTCACGAGGGAGAAGGAGCACAGCGCGCTGGAGGAATCCCGGCGCGCTCTCGTGGAGGAGCGCACCCGGATCGCCAGGGAGCTGCACGACGTCGTGGCGCACAGCATGTCGGTGATCCAGGTGCAGGCGTCGACCGCGCGCTACCGGATCACAGGCCTCGATGCCGAGGCCGCCGCCGAGTTCGACGACATCGCCGCCACAGCGCGCACGTCGCTCACCGAGATGCGGCGCATGCTGGGAGTGCTCCGCACCGAGGACCAGCACGCCGAGCTCGCACCGCAGCAGGGATTGGACGACGTCCCGGCCCTCGTCGACACGATCCGCCGGGCAGGGGTGGAGGTCGGCCTCGTGCTGGAGGGGATGGAAGCGGCCTCCGCGGCGGGACCCGGTGTGCAGATCGCCGCCTTCCGCATCGTGCAGGAGGCGCTGAGCAACGCCGTCCGCCACGCGCCCGGTGCCCGCGTCACCGTCCGGCTCCATGCCGACGCCGATGCCCTGCACATCCGTGTGCACAACGCCGCACCGCCGCAGGCGACCGAGAGCCCCTCCGGCGGCTACGGCCTCCGGGGAATGCGCGAGCGCGCCGAACTGCTCGGCGGAAGCCTCGCCGCCGGGCCCTCCGACGACGGCGGCTGGACCGTCGAGGCCGCCCTGCCGCTGTCTGCAACGGCCGCACCGCCCACCCCGACCGCCTCGGCGGAAGACAAGGAGAACCCGTGACGATCAGCGTGCTCATCGCCGACGACCAGGCGATGGTCCGCGCCGGTTTCGCCGCCCTGCTGGACGCGCACGAGGGGATCCGCGTGGTGGGCCAGGCGGCCGACGGTGCGGAGGCCGTGACACTCGCCGCGCGGCTCGATCCCGACGTCATCCTCATGGACGTCCGCATGCCGGAGCTCGACGGCATCGAGGCCACCCGCCGCATCCTCGGTCCGTCGTACCCGGCCGCGCACGTGCCGCGGATCCTCGTGCTCACCACGTTCGACATCGACGACTACGTCTACGACGCCCTCGCCGCCGGGGCCAGTGGCTTCCTCCTCAAAGACGCTCTGCCGGAGGAGCTCGTCCATGCGGTCCGCGTGGTGGCCGGCGGCGATGCGCTCCTCGCCCCCAGCGTGACCCGGCGCATGATCGAGCAGTTCGCCGGACGGCGGCCGGCCTCGCGGCGGTCGGCGACGGCCCTCGCCGAGCTCACCGACCGCGAGCGGGAGGTCCTCGTCCTCATCGGCAAGGGCCGGTCGAACACCGAGATCGCGGGCGACCTGTTCATCGCCGAGCAGACCGTGAAGACCCATGTCGGCAAGGTGCTCGCGAAGCTCGGTCTCCGCGACCGTGTGCACGCCGTCATCCTCGCGTACGACACCGGCCTGGTCGAGCCGTCGGCCTGAGTCACCCCTGCGTAGGGGGTAGGACGGCACCACGGAGTGATGTCCCGTCCACCACCGCCTCCATAGCCTCCGAGGACACCGTTCCCAGGAGGACTCATGGTCATCGCCGCGGCTCCACGCCTCAGCACCCCCGCCCCCGCTTCATCCGTCCACGCGGGTCACCGTGACACCGGCATCGACGTCGTGCGCGCCCTCTGCGTGCTCGGCGTCGTCCTGCTGCACGCCGTCATGGTCGGGGTCACGGTGTCCGAGACCGGACCGGTGTTCGAGAATGCGAGCGACGGGACGAGCTGGATCGCCCCGCTGAGCTGGCTGCTGCAGGTGATGCCGCTCTTCTTCGTGATCGGGGGATTCTCCGGGCTCCTCGCGTACCGCCGCCTCCGCGCCCGCGGCGGGAGCGCGACCGCCTTCGTGGCCGGTCGGGTGCACCGGCTCCTGCGTCCGGCCCTGTTCACGGTCGGCGCGGTCGGGGTCGCGCTCGCGGTGCTCACCGTCCTCGGAGTCGCGCCGGATCTCATCGCGGTCGCCGGCTTCCGATACGGACAGCCGCTGTGGTTCCTGGGGGTCTTCCTGCTGTGTCAGGCGCTGCTCCCCGCGCTCGTCGCCCTGCACGAGCGCGCGCCCCTGCGCACGATCGCCGTCCTCGCCACCGGGGCCGTGACGGTCGATGTTCTGCGGGCCGTGACCGGGACGGACGCCGTGGGCTTCCTCAACCTCGCTTTCGTGTGGTTGACGATGCAGCAGCTCGGATTCCTCCTCGCCGACGGCCGCGTGGACGCCCTTCGTCGCCGGACCCGCGTCACGTTCGGCATCGGCGCCCTCGGGGTGCTCGTCGTCCTGTTCCTCATCGGCGCGTACTCCCCCGACCTCATCGCCAACATCAACCCGCCCACGTGCGCCCTGCTGCTGGTCGGGCTGATCCACACGATCCTGTTCTCCCTGTACCGGGCGCACATCGGGCGCCTCAGTCTTCGCCGTCCGGTGGCCGCGTTCACCGCCTTCGTCACCCGGCGGACGATGACGATCTACCTCTGGCACATGCCGGTGCTGCTGGCGATGGCCGGGGCGACGGCCCTGGTCGCCCTCCTCGGCGGATTCACTCTGCCCACGCTCGACAGCGCGGAGTGGTGGGCCGCCCGCCCGCTGTGGCTCCTGACGGCTGTCGTCCTCACCGCGCTGGTCGCGGTCCGTGTCGACCGGTTCGAGAATCACCCCTCGCCGCAGGCCACGTCCTCGCGGCGCCGCCTGGCCGTGGGAACCGTCCTCGGCCTCACCGGAGTGGTGCTGCTGCTCGTCCTCGGCACGACCGTCTCCACCGCCGCCCTCGCGGTGCTGCTCCTGGTCGCGGCGCTGCGGCTTGCTGGTCGCACCGGACGCCCCGTCCTGGCGTGACCGTCAGCCGACTCCGCGGGCCGCGAGGGCATCGCCGACCTGATCCGCGTGGCGCAGCGTCAGCAGGAGCAGCGGCACCACGCTGCGCACGCCCAGGCGGACTCCTCGTGCGCGCTCCGCGTCCCGCACCCGCTGCGCGAGTCCGGCCACGACGGGAACCATGGTCAGCGTGAGCGACACCGCCATCGACACCGCCTCCGGATCGACCCCGACGCGCCGCAGCGGGCGCAGGAGGCGCTGCAGCACGGCCAGGAGATCGGCCATGCGCGTGGTCAGGGTGAGGAGGGCGGCGAGCAGCAGCAGCACGGCGACCCGCCCGGTGCTCACCCAGGCGGCGACGGGAGACACGAAGACGGCGAGGGCGATCGCGAGCACGAGCAGGACCGCACGCAGCCGCCACAGCTCCGTCACCGCGGCGGAGAGCGGCACCCCCGCGATCGGGTAGAGCGCGAGCACGGTCGCGAGGCAGGCCGCGATGCTGAGCGGCCCGTGCGGGAACAGCGTCAACGCGAGCGCCGCGACGGCGAGCCCGGCGAGCTTCGGACCGGCCGGCACCCGATGCAGCAGTCCCGCACCGACCGGGGACGGCAGGATCATGCGCACAGCCGCCGGTAGCGTGCGATGACCCTCTCGGGCTCTCCCTGTTCGACGACGCACCCGCCGTCGAACAGGACGGCGGTGTCGCAGCGGGCCGCGAGCTCGAGATCGTGGGTGACGATCAGCACCTGCGCCTCCTGCGACAGAAGGAGGTCTCCGATCCGCCGCGCGTTGCGCAGGTCGAGGAGCGTCGTCGGCTCGTCCGCCACGATCAGCGCCGGCTCGGCGAGGAGCACCGCGGCGAGGGCCAGCATCTGCTTCTGTCCTCCCGAGAGCGACGACGCCGGGATGTCGGCGTGGGCACCGAGACCGTGGCGCTCCAGGGTCTCCTGAACGCGGGCGGCGATCTCGTCACGGGGCCGCCCTCGGAGCGACAGCGCGAGATCCTCGGCCGGAGTCGGCATCAGGATCTGGGCATCCGGATCGGTGAAGACGAAGCCCACCCGGCGGCGCACGGCGGTCCGCTCCCGGAGCGCGTCGAGGCCGTGGACGGTGACCGTTCCCGTGGTCGGCGTCATGAGGCCGTTCAGCAGCCGGGCGAACGTCGACTTCCCCGAGCCGTTCGCTCCGATCACGGCGATGCGCGGTGCGGTGAGCTCCAGCGTCACGTCGTCGAGGAGCACGCGGTCGTCGACGGTCACGCCCACGCCGTCGAGACGCAGCGTCCCCGGCTCCGCGATCGTCGTCGCGTCCCGCTCCCGCCAGCGCATGCATCCTCCTGAACACCGTTCACCTGAACGCCGTTCACTATAGTGGGGGCATGAGTCCCGAGACGAATCCCGCCCGTCACGATCGGGAGAGCGTCGCACGGACCGCCCTCGCCCTTCTCGACGAGGTGGGGCTGGCCGATCTCTCCATGCGCCGCATCGCGGCCCGGCTCGACGTGCAGCCGAGCGCCCTCTACTGGCACGTCGCGAACAAGCAGGAGCTCCTCGCCGACCTCGCCGATCGGATCACGGCGACCGTCCCAGACGGAGCGGAGGGCGTCCTCGCGACCGCCCGCGCGCTCCGCGACGCCCTCTTCGCCTACCGGGACGGCGCCGAGCTCGTCCTCAGCACGTACGCGCTCCAGCTCGGCTCCGCGCATGCCCGCGACGCCCTGGTCGCCGCCCTCCACGCCGAGGGCGCCACTCACGCCGAGGATCGCGGGGCGGCGATCCTGCACTTCGTGCTCGGCCATGCCACCCTCGTCCAGCAGCGGATGCACGCCGACAGCCATGGCGCACTCCCGGCCTCCGGCGAGGTCGACGTCACCGCGGGCCTGGACCGAGTGTTCGACCTCGGCGTCCTCGCCCTGGCCGGCGAGCTCAGCGCACGGATGACTCCGCGGCGTGCCCGAGCCTGAGCCCGGGGATCACCGCGAGCAGCACCAGCCCGACACCGAGGACGAACACGACGGCGAACGCGTCTGCGCCGCCGCCGAGGGTGGCGACGGCGAGCCCCGCCAGCGCGATGGCCACCGCCGAACCCGTGGCATCCGAGATCGACAGCGCCGAGGAGTTGAATCCCTGGTTCGTCTCGTCCGAGTAGGCCAGCGTCAGCACGGTGAGCCGCGGATACAGCAGCCCCATGCCGCCCCCGGCGAACGCCCACCCGACGATCACGAAGACCGGGGAGGCATCGAACGCCGCTGCGGCCAGGACGCAGAGCATCGCCACGAGCAGTGCGCCGAGGCTGAGCGCCGTGATGCGGTGATTGCCCAGCCGCTCACCGTAGCGGCCCTGCGCAGCCGACGCCCCGGCCCAGGCGAAGGCCGCGAGCATCAAGGCGACTCCGGCCCAGGTCGCGGAGAAGTCGAACTTCCGCATCAGCAGGTACGGGATGTAGGCCTCGGCGGCGAAGAACGCCCCGGCCGCCACGCCACGCATGAGCACGACGCTGGGAAGCCCGGCACCGGCTCGGAGGGTCCGTCGTGGCAGGAGCGGGAGCACGACGACGCCGATCGCGAGCACGGCCCCCAGTGCCACCGGCCACCCGATCGCCGGATCGAGCTCGGCGGACAGTCCGATCACCACCGCGAGCACCGCCACGACGACGGCCAGCAGCAGCCGGGTGAGCAGCGCCCGGCGGTCCTGCGGCTCCCCGCGGCCGAGATCGACACCCCGCAGACGGATCGCGATCATCGAGAACGCGATCGCGGTCAGGACCGCCACGCCGAGGAACGCCCAGCGCCAATCGAGGTACTCCGCCACCGCTCCCGCGAGGAAGGGCCCGATCATCGACGGGACCACCCAGGCGGCGGCGAACGCCGCGAACACCCGGCCGTGCAGGTGCGGCGGATACAGCCGCGCGACCACGACGTACAGGGCCACCGTCTGCCCACCCGCGCCCAGCCCCTGCACCAGTCGTCCGATCAGGAACTGGGGCATCGTCGTCGCGAACCCGGAGATCAGCAGCCCCAGGATGAAGAGGGCGACGGCGGCGTACAGCGCGCCGCGCGGACCACGCGTGTCCGACCAGGACCCCGCCGCGACCATCCCGATCACGCTGGTCGCGAGCGTGCCGGCGAAGGCGACCGCATACAGCGACTCCCCGTCCAAGGCGTCGCTGACGATCGGCATGACCGTGGTCACCGCCAGGGCCTCGATCGCGGCGAGGAAGATCAGGGCGACGGCACCCAGGGTCACCCAGAACCGGCTGCGGTCCCAGATCGTGGCGGTGGGATCCGCCGCCGTCATCGCTCGACGAGCGCGGCGATGCGCTCGATCGCCTCGGTGAGGACCTCCGGGCTCGTGCCGAAGTTGAGTCGCACGTGTCCGGCCCCTTCCTCGCCGAAGGCCGGGCCGAAGTGCAGCGCCACCTTCGCCTCGCGGAGGATCTTCCGGGCGGGGTTGTCTCCCCAGCCGAGGGCGGAGAGGTCGATCCACGCGAGGTATCCCGCGTCCGGAAGGCGATAGCGGGCGGCGGGGAGGTGACGGGCGAGCAGGTCCTCCAGCAGGACACGGTTCTCGTCGAGCGTGCGCAGGAGGCCGTCGAGCCACGCGTCGCTCTCCTCCGAGAACGCGGCGACGGCGGCGAGCAGACCGAACTGCCCCGTCCGCCACTCCACCTCGACCGGCAGGTCGCGCACGACCGCGGACGTCTCCTCCGCGGCGGTGACCATGAGCGCGCACTTCAGCCCCGCGAGGTTGAACGCCTTGCTCGCACTGACGACCGCATAGCCGATGCGGGCCGCCGCGTCGCTCACGGCGAGGAACGGCGTGAATCCCGTGCCCGGCTGGACGAGCGGCGCATGGATCTCGTCGGAGACGATCGTCGCGCCGTACTCCTCGGCCAGTTCGGCCAGCGCGGACAGCGTCTCCCGATCGTGCACGGTGCCGGTCGGGTTGTGCGGGTTGCAGAGGAGCATGGCCGTCGCGCCGTCCTCGAAGGCGGCGCGGATCCCGTCGAGGTCGAGCTCCCAGCCGGTCCCCGTGTCGCGCAGCGGGACGCGCTGCACCTCGGCACCGGCCTCGGCGACGAGGTCGTAGAAGGGCGGGTAGACCGGCGGCGTGACGACGACGCGCTCCCCCGGCTGCGTGACGCGACGGAGGATCTCGACGATGCCCATGCTCACGTCCGCCGTGCTGCGCATCCGCGCCGGGTCGGGGCGCCAGCCGAAGCGACGCTCCGCGAAACCCGCATACGCCTCCGCCAGCGGTGTCCGCGAGGCGATGTACCCGGTGTCCCCGAGATCCAGCGCCCGCTGCAGTGCGGCGGTGATCGCCGGGGCGAGCGGGAAGTCCATCTCCGCGACGAAGAGGGGCAGCACGTCCTCGGGATACTCCCGCCACTTCTCGCTGGTGCGCTCGCGCAGCTCCGACAGCGGCAGGGCCTTCACCGACAGCATTCGTCCTCCGATTCTCCCCGCGTCGATGCGGAGACGTCGAAGCGGGCGTGCCCGGCACGCCCGCTTCGTCTGGTGGTCAGGTGACCGGAACGCTCAGATCGCGAAACCGAGCGCACGCATCATGTCGCGCCCGTCGTCCGTGATCCGCTCGGGTCCCCACGGCGGCATCCACACCCAGTTGATGCGGAAGCGGTCCACGACGTTGTCGAGGGCCTGCGCCGTCTGGTCTTCGAGGACATCCGTGAGCGGGCAGCCCGCGCTGGTCAGCGTCATGTGGATGACGAGAGCGTCGTTCTCGTCATCCCAGGCGAGGTCGTAGATGAGTCCGAGGTCGACGACGTTGATCCCGAGCTCAGGATCCATCACGTCCTTGAGAGCCTCGGTGACCGCGTCGTACTTCTCGTCCGTCAGGGTCGCTGTCATGCGATCAGCCTACGCCTCGATGGGAGCGGAGGGGTCGAGGAATCGGTCGTAGCCCTCGTTCTCCAGACGGTCGGCGAGCTCGGGGCCGCCCTCCTCGACGATCTTGCCCGCGACGACCACGTGCACGTAGTCGGGGCGGATGTAGCGGAGGATCCGGGTGTAGTGCGTGATGAGCAGCACACCGAGGCCGGTGGACTCCTTCGCGCGGTTGACACCCTCGGAGACGATCTTCAGCGCGTCCACGTCGAGGCCGGAGTCGGTCTCGTCGAGCACGGCGAACTTCGGCTTGAGCACCTCGAGCTGGAGGATCTCGTGGCGCTTCTTCTCGCCGCCCGAGAAGCCCTCGTTGACGTTGCGCTGCGCGAACTTCGGGTCCATGCGGAGGTTGGCCATGGACTCCTTGACGTCCTTGGTCCACTGCCGGATCGAGGGCGCCTCGCCGTCGAGCGCGGTCTTCGCGGTGCGCAGGAAGTTCGTCACGGTCACGCCGGGGATCTCGACCGGGTACTGCATGGCGAGGAACAGACCGGCGCGGGCGCGCTCGTCGACGCTCATCGCCAGGACGTCCTCACCGTCGAAGGTGATGGAGCCGGAGGTGACCGTGTACTTCGGGTGGCCGGCGATGGTGTAGGCCAGGGTGGACTTGCCGGAGCCGTTGGGGCCCATGATGGCGTGGGTCTCACCGGTGTTCATGGTGAGGGTGATTCCGTTGAGGATCGGGGTGGTCCCCGCCTCGGTCTCGACCGTCACATGCAGGTCGCGGATCTCGAGAACAGACATTCTTCAGACTTCCTTCGTCACAGCGGGATCGATGAGCACGTCGTCGCCGTCGATCTCGACGACGTAGACCGGGACGGGCTCATATGCGGGGAGATTCTGGGGCTTGCCGGTGATCAGGGAGAAGGCCGAGCCATGGGCCCAGCACTCCACCGTGTCACCTTCCACGAAGCCCTCGGACAGCGAGATGTCGCCGTGGGTGCAGGTGTCGCCGATGGCGTGGATGACGCCCTCGCCGTCCTTGATGACCGTGATCGGCACACCGTCCGGCTCGACGCGCAGCGGCGTGTCCTGCTCCAGCTCGGAGACGCCGCAGACGCGCTGCGCGGTCACGCGTCCACCTCGGCGAGCTCGGCCTCGATGGCGGCCAGCAGCTCCGACTCCAGGTCGGGGATGCCGAGGCGCACCACGATGTCGGTGAGGAAGCCGAGCACCACCAGTCGGCGGGCCTCGTCCTCCGGGATGCCGCGGGCCTGGAGATAGAAGAGCTGCTCGTCGTCGAAGCGGCCGGTGGCACTCGCGTGCCCGGCGCCGACGATGTCGCCCGTCTCGATCTCGAGGTTCGGGATGGAGTCGGCGCGTGCGCCCTCCGTGAGCACCAGGTTGCGGTTGGCCTCGTAGGAGTCGGTGCCGGTGGCCTCCGCCCCGATCAGCACGTCGCCGATCCACACGCTGTGGGCGCTCTCGCCCTGCAGCGCGCCCTTGTAGAGCACGTCGCCGGTCGTGTGCGGGCCCTTGTGGTGCAGGTACACCTGGCTCTCCAGGTGCTGACCGGAGTCGGCGTAGGAAAGCCCGTAGAGGTAGCCCTCGGAGCCGGCGCCGGCGAGCTCGACGCTCGGGTTCACGCGCACCACGCCGCCGCCGAAGCTCACGACGAAGTGCTTGAGGGTGGCGTCGGCCGCGACCCGCGCCTGGTGGGCGGCCGCGTGCACGGCGTCGTCGTCCCACTGCTGCACGGAGACGACGGTGAGCTTCGCCCCGTCGCGGACGATGATCTCGACGTTCTGGGCGTACTGCGCCGAGCCCTTGTGCTGCAGCACCACCGTGGCGGCGCTGTGCTCGAGGGCCTCGATCACGATGTGGGCGTCCGCCCGGCGGTCGGCACCGGCGCCCGTGAGCGACAGGAAGATCGGCGCCGCGACCTCCTCCTCGCGCGGGATGCGGATGTGCAGGGCCTCGGAGGCGCCCTGCCACGCGACGGCGGCGGTGATGTCCTCGGCGAGGAAGACCTCACCGCGCGGAGCGGTGCCCGCCGTGAGCGGTGCGGCCACGTACTGCTCGCCGGACGTGAAGGAGTACTGCACGCCGTCCTCGCCCTCCGCAGTGCGGAACAGCGGCGTGAGCGCGGCCACCGGCGTGTGCTTCCAGTTCACCTCGCGACCGGTCGGCGTGCCGAAGTCGTCCGGGTCGAACGAGTGCGGACGCTCGGAGCGGGTCTGCACCGGGACGAATCCGGCGTCCGCCACCTGGGCGGCCGGGTCGATGTGCGCGTTCGTGTGCTGCGCCTCGCTGGGCGCTGTCGTCGAGGCCGCCATTTAGCCGACCGATCCTTCCATGCCCATCTCGATGAGCTTGTTCAGTTCCATCGCGTACTCCATCGGCAGCTCGCGCGCGATCGGCTCGATGAAGCCGCGCACGATCATCGCCATCGCCTCGTCCTCGGGCATGCCGCGGGACTGCAGGTAGAAGAGCTGCTCCTCGCTGACCTTGGAGACCGTGGCCTCGTGGCCGAGCTGCACGTCGTCGACACGGATGTCGATCGCCGGGTAGGTGTCGGACCGGGACTTGGTGTCGACGAGCAGCGCGTCGCAGCGGACGGTGTTCGCCGAGTGATGGGCGGCGGCGTCGACACGGACCTCGCCGCGGTAGCCGGCACGGCCACCGCCGCGGGCGATCGACTTCGAGACGATCGACGACTGCGTGTACGGCGCCATGTGGATCATCTTCGCGCCGGCGTCCTGGTGCTGGCCGGGGCCGGCGAAGGCGACGGAGAGGGTCTCGCCCTTGGCGTGCTCACCCATCAGGTAGATCGACGGGTACTTCATCGTCACCTTGGAGCCGATGTTGCCGTCGACCCACTCCATGGTCGCGCCCTCGTGCGCCACGGCGCGCTTGGTGACCAGGTTGTAGACGTTGTTCGACCAGTTCTGGATCGTCGTGTAGCGCACGCGGGCGTTCTTCTTCACGATGATCTCGACGACGGCCGAGTGCAGGGAGTCCGACTTGTAGATCGGGGCCGTGCAGCCCTCGATGTAGTGGACGTAGCTGTCCTCGTCGGCGATGATCAGGGTCCGCTCGAACTGGCCCATGTTCTCGGTGTTGATCCGGAAGTAGGCCTGCAGCGGGATCTCGACGTGCACGCCCTTGGGGACGTAGACGAACGAGCCGCCCGACCAGACGGCGGTGTTCAGCGCGGCGAATTTGTTGTCGCCCGCGGGGATGACCGTGCCGAAGTACTCCTCGAAGAACTCGGGGTGCTCGCGCAGGGCGGTGTCGGTGTCCATGAAGATGACGCCCTGGGCCTCCAGGTCCTCGCGGATCTGGTGGTACACGACCTCGGACTCGTACTGCGCGGCGACGCCGGCGACGAGACGCTGACGCTCGGCCTCGGGGATGCCCAGGCGCTCGTACGTCTCGCGGATCTCCTCGGGGAGGTCTTCCCAGCTCTGCGCCTGCTTCTCGGTGGAGCGGACGAAGTACTTGATGTTGTCGAAGTCGATGTCGCTGAGGTCGGCGCCCCAGGTCGGCATCGGCTTGCGGCCGAAGAGCTGATAGCCCTTGAGACGGGTCTTCAGCATCCATTCCGGCTCGTTCTTGAGGGCCGAGATCCCGCGGACGACCTCTTCCGAGATCCCGCGTTTCGCGACGGCACCCGCGGCATCCTCATCGTGCCAGCCGAATTCGTACACCCCCAGACCATCGAGCTCCGGGCGGTCGATCAGCACATCCGACATGCAACACTCTCCTCACAGGTCCCAAACGGTGTCATCCGCCCCGACACACCTGATCCCCGTCGAGTCTGCGGGAGCGGGTGCCGTTGGTGGGGCCCTCATCACGGGCGCTTCCATCGCGCCTAAACTGTTGACGATGCTTCAGCGCTGTCAGCGCTCATCGCAACAATCCGATTCTACAGGTTCCGCCTGACGGACGGGCCGTGCGCCACGTCTTCGACGGGCCGGAGGACTTATGCCCGAGACGACCATCCCCGCCCCCTCGACGACCGGGGCGACCGCCTCCCCCCGCTCCGCGGTGTGGGGTCGTGCGCTCACCGTCTTCGCGTGGCTGTCGTTCCTCAGCGAGACGATCATCATCGGCACCGGCGGCGCCGTGCGGCTGACCGGATCCGGCCTCGGCTGCACCGAGTGGCCGCTGTGCACGCCCGAGTCGCTCGTCCCGATCGTCGAGGTGCAGGGCATCCACGGGATGATCGAGTTCGGCAACCGGCTGATGACCGGCGTCGTCGGGATCATCGCGATCGCCGTCGTCCTGCTCGTCCTGCACACCATCAGCGGCCGCCGGGCGCTCATCGACGCCCTGTGGTTCGCCGTCGGCGGTCTCGCCGGCGCGGCCGTCGCCTTCGCCCTGGTCTCGCTCACCGACTTCCCGGCGTTCCCCGTCGCGTCCGCCGTCCTCCTGGTCGCGGTGATCGCGGCGGCGGTCCACTCGGTGCGCACGACGCCCGCCCGGCGGGATCTCGTCCTCCTCGCCTGGCTCGTGCTGATCGGCGTCGTCGCACAGGCCCTGGCCGGCGGCATCACCGTGCTCACCGGCCTGAACCCCTTCATCGTCGGGTTCCACTACACGTCGTCGCTCCTGCTCGTCTGCATCACCGCCGCGTTCCTCGTGCGGCTGGCGACTCCGGAAGGACCGCGCGAGCGGGCCGTCCCCACCTGGTTCGCGATCGTGACGCACGTCACCGGCCTCGCCCTCGCCGTGACCATCCTGTTCGGCGTGCTGACGACCGGATCGGGCCCGCACTCGGGCGACGCCGACGTGCTGCGCCGCGGCTTCGACGCCACGGTCCTCGCCCACGTCCACTCCTGGCCGGGCTACATCCTGGCCGCCCTCGTGCTCTTCCTGACGGTGTCCGCCTGGGTCCTGCGCCTCGAGCCCCGCCGGTGGCTGCTCGTGCTCGTCATCGCGATCCTCGTGCAGGTGGCCGTCGGCGTCTGGCAGGCGCGGGAGGGGCTGCCGCCCGTGCTCGTGGGCATCCACATGGTCCTTGCATCGCTGTCGGCCGCGACCTACACGGTCGTCGTGCTGCACCTCAAGCGCACCGCGTCCGTCGTACCCGCCCCCGTCGACTGACCTGCCGCACAGACGATCCATAGCGCGCGCACCGGGCGCTCATCACCGCATCGACCATCGTGGTCGACATGAACAAGACACTCACCCGCAGCGCCGGGTTCTGGCTCCTCATCGTCGTCTCCCTCGCCGCGGTCGGGGTCGGCGGCTGGATGATCGCCGGACAGGTCGGCACGATGACCACGACCCTGATGGACGGCACCGCCACCGGTGTCGAGGTGTACGTCGGTCAGTCGCTCGTCGTCGTCGGCGCGGTCGTCCTCGGCGCGGGCCTGGTGGGCCTGCTCCTGTCGCTCGGCCTCGTCGCCGCGCGCACGCTCGTCGCCACCCCCGTCACCGCCGCGCCGGTCGTCGAGCACGAGGCGCCGAGCATCCAGGACGAGACGATCGAGACGGTCTCAGTCCCGCGCGACGAGCCCGCTCTCCGGACCGCCGATGCCGAGCCGCAGGTCGATGCGGAGCCTCAGGCTGACGAGCCCCAGGCCGACGAGGATCAGAAGGGCAGCAGCGGGTCGATCGCCACGGCGACGAACAGCAGCGTCAGGTAAGTGATCGAGGCGTGGAAGACTCGCATCGGCCGCGCCTCGGTCCCCCGCACTGCCTGGTTGTACAGGCGGTGCGACTCATAGATGAACCAGCCGCCGAACACCAGGGCGGAGACGGTGTAGACGAGGCCCATGCCGGCGATCGGCACGAGCAGCAGCGAGCAGGCGACCGTGGCCCACGCGTACAGGATGACCTGCAGGCCGACCTGCGACGCGTTGCGGGTGACGCCGAGCATGGGCACGTCGACATCGTCGTAGTCGTCCTTGTACTTCATGGACAGCGGCCAGTAGTGCGGCGGCGTCCAGAGGAAGACGAGCAGGAAGAGGATGAAGGCCGGCCAGTCGAGCGAACCGGTGACGGCGGACCAGCCGATGAGGACCGGGAAGCACCCCGCGATTCCGCCCCAGATGATGTTCTGCTCGGTGCGGCGCTTGAGGATCATCGTGTAGATCACGACGTAGAAGAAGATCGCGGAGGCCGACAGGATCGCCGTGAGCGGGTTCGTGGTGAACCAGAGCCACACGGTCGACACGATCGCGAGCGTCCACGAGAAGATCAGGGCGCCACGCGGGCTGACCTCGCCGGTCACGAGCGGCCGGTTCTCCGTGCGGTGCATGTGCGCGTCGATGTCGCGGTCGAGGTACATGTTGAACGCGCCCGCCGAACCGGCGCTCATCGATCCGCCGATGACCGTCGCGAGGACCAGCCAGAGATCGGGCAGTCCGCCCTGCGCGAGGAACATGACCGGAACGGTCGAGACGAGGAGGAGTTCGAGGACCCGGGGCTTCGTCAGAGTGACGTAGGCGCTCACCGTGCGACCGATGGACGACTTCCGTACGGTCTGATCAGACATCGTCGAGATCTCGATCGCCTCCTCCGCGCGCGTTACCGGACAACCTCTCCAGTGTATGACACGCCGTGACGCGTTCCGCGCCTTCCACCCCTCAGTCGCCGGGACCGTCCCCGCTATGCTGAGAGCACTCGCGCGCCCGGTGCTGCGCACAACCCCGCCCGTCTCCCGGACGATGCGGGATGCGCCAGGGAAGTTGCGGATGCGCCAGGGAATACCGGCGCCCTCGAAACTGTCGGAAAGGGCATGAACGTGTCGGAATTGCAGTGGGACGAGATCGATCGACGCGCGGTGGACACCGCCCGGATCCTGGCGGCCGATGCGGTCGAGAAGGTCGGCAACGGTCATCCCGGCACCGCGATGAGTCTGGCTCCCGCCGCCTATCTGCTCTACCAGCGGGTGCTGCGGCATGACCCGACCGACACCGACTGGCTCGGCCGCGACCGCTTCATCCTGTCGGTCGGCCACTCGTCGCTGACGCAGTACGTGCAGCTCTACCTGGGCGGTTTCGGGCTCGAGCTCGACGACCTCAAGGCACTCCGCACCTGGGGCTCGAAGACCCCCGGCCACCCCGAGTACGGCCACACCAAGGGCGTCGAGATCACCACGGGCCCGCTGGGCCAGGGCCTCGCCTCGGCGGTCGGCTTCGCGTACGCCGCCCGGTACGAGCGCGGCCTCTTCGACCCCGAGGCCGCAGCGGGCACGAGCCCGTTCGACCACTTCGTCTACGTGATCGCGGGCGACGGCGACCTGCAGGAGGGCGTCACCAGCGAGGCCTCCTCGCTCGCCGGCCACCAGCAGCTCGGCAACCTCATCGCGATCTACGACTCGAACCAGATCTCCATCGAGGACGACACGAACGTCGCCTTCACCGAGGACGTCGCCGCTCGCTACGAGGCCTACGGCTGGCATGTGCAGACCGTGGACTGGAAGAAGACCGGCGAGTACGTGGAGGACGTCGCCGAGCTCCACGCCGCGATCGAGGCGGCCAAGGGCGAGACCGACAAGCCGTCGCTCATCATCCTCAAGACCATCATCGGCTGGCCGGCTCCCGGCAAGCAGAACACCGGGAAGATCCACGGATCGGCGCTCGGAGCCGACGAGCTCGCCGCCACCAAGAAGGTCCTCGGGTTCGACCCGGAGCAGACCTTCGTCGTCGCCGACGAGGTGCTGGAGCGCACGCGCGGCCTCGCGGAGCGCGCCGCCGAGGCCCGCGCCGCCTGGCAGGAGTCGTTCGATGCCTGGGCGGCCGCCAACCCCGAGCGCAAGGCCCTGCTCGACCGTGTCGAGGCCCACGAGCTCCCCGCCGACATCGCCGACGCGCTCCCCGTCTTCGAGGCCGGCAAGGACGTCTCGACCCGCGCCGCGTCCGGCCAGGTCATCAACGCGCTGGCCGCGCAGCTCCCCGAGCTCTGGGGCGGCTCCGCCGACCTCGCCGAGTCGAACCTCACGACGATCAAGGACGCGCCGTCGTTCATCCCCGCCGAGTGGTCGACCCACGAGTGGTCGGGCACCCCGTACGGCCGGGTGCTGCACTTCGGCATCCGTGAGCACGCCATGGGCGCGATCGTCAACGGCATCGTGCTGCACGGGCCCACGCGCGCCTTCGGGGGCACGTTCCTCATCTTCAGCGACTACATGCGTCCGGCCGTGCGCCTGGCCGCGCTGATGAACGTGCCGAGCGTCTTCGTCTGGACGCACGACTCCGTCGCCCTCGGCGAGGACGGCCCGACGCACCAGCCGATCGAGCAGCTCGCGACGCTGCGCGCGATCCCGAACCTGGCCGTCGTCCGTCCGGCGGACGCCAACGAGACCGCCGCTGTGTGGCTCGAGATCCTCCGGCGCCACGAGGGCCCGGCCGGCATCGCGCTGACCCGCCAGAACATCCCGGTGTTCCCGCGCGGCGAGGGCGAGGCTTCGGGCGACACCTTCGCCTCCGCCGCCCAGGCCGCCAAGGGCGCCTACGTCCTGGCCGAGGCGCCGGGCGGCACGCCGGACGTCATCATCGTGGCCACCGGCTCCGAGGTGCAGCTCGCGGTGAACGCCCGCGAGGTGCTCGCCGGCGAGGGCGTGAACGTCCGCGTCGTCTCCGCCCCCTCGCTGGAGTGGTTCGCGGAGCAGGACGAGGCCTACCGCGAGAGCGTGCTGCCGTCGTCCGTCACCGCCCGCGTCTCGGTCGAGGCCGGTTCCGTGCTCACGTGGCGCGGCATCGTCGGCGACCGCGGCCGGTCGGTCGGCATCGATCACTTCGGCGCCTCCGCCGACTACAAGACCCTCTTCGAGAAGTTCGGCATCACCACCGAGGCCGTCGTCGCGGCCGCCCGCGAGACCATCAAGGAGAACGCATGAGCACCCCCACCGCCCAGCTCGCCGCCGCCGGCGTCAGCATCTGGCTCGACGACCTCTCGCGCACCCGCATCTCCTCCGGCAACCTCGCCGAGCTGATCGCGTCGCGCAACGTCGTGGGCGTCACCACGAACCCGACCATCTTCGCGAACGCGATCACGGACAAGAACGACACGTCCTACGACGCGCAGGTCACCGAGCTCGCCGCGTCCGGAGCCTCGGCCGAGGACGCGGTGTTCGCCGCGACGACCCAGGACGTCCGTGCCGCGCTCGACGTCTTCCGCCCGGTGTGGGAGGAGTCCGGCCACGTCGACGGACGCGTGTCGATCGAGGTCTCCCCCGACCTCGCCCACGACACCGACGGCACCGTGGCGCAGGCCAAGGAGCTCTGGGACCGGATCGACCGGCCCAACCTCCTCGTGAAGATCCCGGCGACCAAGGCCGGCCTCCCGGCCATCACCGAGGCGATCGCGAACGGCATCAGCGTCAACGTGACCCTCATCTTCAGCCTGGAGCGCTACGCCGAGGTCATCGAGGCGTACCTCACGGGACTCGAGCGCGCCAAGGAGGCGGGCATCGATCTGTCCACCATCCACTCCGTGGCCTCGTTCTTCGTCTCCCGGGTCGACACGGAGACGGACAAGCGCCTGAGCGCGATCGGTACGGACGCGGCCGCCGCGCTGAAGAGCAAGGCGGGCCTGGCGAACGCCCGACTCGCCTACGAGCTCTTCGAGAAGACGTTCGCCGAGAAGCGCGCGCAGGATCTCCTCGCCGCCGGCGCCAACGTCCAGCGCCCGCTGTGGGCGTCCACCGGCGTCAAGGACCCGAACCTCCCCGACACGCTGTACGTGACCGAACTGGTCGCCGACGGCGTCGTGAACACGATGCCGGAGAAGACCCTCGAGGCGACGTTCGACCACGCCGTCGTCACCGGAGACACCATCACCGGCGGCTACGAGGAGGCCCGCGAGGTCTTCGCCGGACTCGCCGAGGTGGGCGTCGACTTCGACGCCGTCACCGAGGTGCTCGAGGAGGAGGGGGTCGCGAAGTTCATCGACTCCTGGCACGACCTGCTGGCGCAGGTCACCGAGGCTCTGGAGGCACAGCGATGACCTTCGCCATCCACGCATCGGGCGCGGCGCGTGTCGCCATCGAGGAGACCGTGCCGGCCCTGGTCCACGACCTCGTCGCCTCCCGCATCACCGGTGGCGACGCCACGCTCTGGGGTCCGGCCGCCGAGGCCGAGGCGTCGGTCCGGCTCGGCTGGGTCCAGGCCGTCTCGGTCTCCCGCCCGCTGGTCGCGGAGATCGTCGCACTGCGCGAGGAGCTCGCGGCGAAGGGCGTCACCCGCGTGGTCCTCGCGGGGATGGGCGGCTCCTCGCTCGCTCCCGAGGTTATCGCGCAGACGTCCGGCGTCCCGCTCACGATCCTCGACTCCACCGCCCCGGGACAGGTGCTCGCCGCGCTCGACGAGGGGCTCGCCGAGACGGTCCTCGTCGTGTCCTCGAAGTCGGGCTCCACGGTCGAGACCGACTCGCAGCGCCGCACCTTCGAGGCCGCCTTCCGCGACCTCGGCATCGACCCCACCGAGCGGATCGTCGTGGTCACCGATCCCGGTTCGCCGCTCGACGCCTCCGCGCGCGAGGCCGGCTACCGGGTCTTCAACGCCGACCCGAACGTGGGCGGCCGCTACTCGGCGCTGACCGCCTTCGGCCTCGTGCCGTCGGGACTCGCCGGCGTCGACATCGACGAGCTCCTGGACGAGGCCGAGGCCTCCCTGCTCGAGGTGGCCGTGGACTCCGCCGACAACCCCGCGCTCCGTCTCGGGGCCGCGATCGCCGCCACCAGCCCCCGCCGCGACAAGCTGGGCCTGATCACCGACGGCACGCACATCAAGGGGCTGCCGGACTGGATCGAGCAGCTGATCGCCGAGTCCACGGGCAAGGAGGGCACCGGCATCCTCCCGGTCGTCCTGCTCCCGGTCTCGCCGGAGCTCGACCCGGTCCCCGCCGACCTCCAGATCGTGCGCCTCGTCGACGACGCCAACGAGTTCCACCTGCACGAGCGGCACGAGGGCGAGATCCTCGTCAGCGGCACGCTCGGCGCGCAGTTCATCGTCTGGGAGTACGCGACGGCCATCGCCGGGCACCTCCTCGGCATCAACCCGTTCGACCAGCCCGACGTCGAGTCGGCCAAGGTCGCCGCCCGGGGCCTGCTCGACGCCCGCCCGGAGCCGACGGCGCCCGCGTTCGTCGAGAACGGCGTCGAGGTGCGGGTCTCCGATCCCGCCCTCGCCGTCTCGGGCACGGTCGAAGGCGTGCTGGACGCCCTCTGGGCCCAGCTCCCCGCCGACGGCTACGTGTCCATCCAGGCCTACGTCAACCGCCTCGAGGTGCCGCAGCTCCAGGGCCTGCGCGAGCTGGTCGCCGCCGACTCGGGGCGTCCGACCACGTTCGGATGGGGACCGCGCTTCCTGCACTCCACGGGCCAGTACCACAAGGGCGGGCCCGCGCAGGGCGTGTTCCTGCAGATCCTGGAGCGCACGGACGTGGATCTCGAGATCCCCGACCGCCCGTTCACGTTCGGGCAGCTCATCCAGGCGCAGGCGGCCGGTGACGCGGGTGTGCTCGCGGAGCACGGACGGCCCGTCGTCTCGCTGACGATCACCGAGTCCTCGGATGACGTGCTCGCCCTCTTCGAAGCCGCACAGAAGTAACCGCAGGAGAGCCCCCACCGATGTCTGTACCCATCTCGCGCGGGCACAACCCGCTGCGCGACCCCGACGATCGTCGTCTCAACAGGATCGCGGGGCCCAGCGCCCTCGTGATCTTCGGCGTGACGGGTGATCTGTCCCGCAAGAAGCTCATGCCGGCGGTCTACGACCTCGCGAACCGGGGGCTCCTGCCTCCGGGGTTCGCGCTCGTGGGCTTCGCCCGCCGCGACTGGGAGGACCAGGACTTCGCCCAGGTCGTCTACGACGCGGTGAAGCAGCATGCCCGCACGCCGTTCCGCGAGGAGACCTGGACACAGCTGCTCCAGGGCATCCGGTTCGTCTCCGGCGAGTTCGACAACCCCGACTCCTTCCGCAAGCTGCGGGAGACCGTCGAGAAGCTCGACGTGGAACGCGGGACCATGGGCAACCACGCCTACTACCTCTCGATCCCACCGAAGGACTTCCCGCTCGTCGCGAAGCAGCTCAAGGACTCGGGGCTCGTGGGCGAGGACGCGGACGACGACGAGCGCTGGCGGCGCGTCGTGATCGAGAAGCCCTTCGGGCACGACCTCGAGTCGGCGCGCGCTCTCAACGCGGCCCTCGAAGTGGCGTTCCCCGCCGACTCGATCTTCCGCATCGACCACTACCTCGGCAAGGAGACGGTGCAGAACATCCTCGCGCTGCGCTTCGCGAACGAGCTGTACGAGCCGATCTGGAATCGCAACTACGTCGACCACGTGCAGATCACGATGGCCGAGGACATCGGCGTCGGCGGTCGTGCCGGATACTACGACGGGATCGGCGCCGCACGCGACGTCATCCAGAACCACCTGCTCCAGCTCCTCGCGCTCACGGCTATGGAGGAGCCCATCAGCCTCTCCGCCGAGCATCTGCGGGCCGAGAAGGAGAAGGTCCTCGCGGCGGTGCACGTGCCGGAGGATCTCTCCCTCGCCACGGCGCGCGGACAGTACGCCGGGGGCTGGCAGGGCGGCGAGAAGGTCACCGGCTTCCTCGACGAGGACGGGATGAACCCCGAGTCGACGACGGAGACCTACGCGGCCATCAAGCTGGAGATCGACACCCGTCGCTGGGCGGGCGTGCCGTTCTACCTGCGGACGGGCAAGCGCCTCGGCCGTCGCGTGACGGAGATCGCGGTGGTGTTCAACCGTGCGCCGCAGCACCTGTTCGGCCGCGGCAACGCCTCGGAGCTCGGGCAGAACGCCCTCGTGATCCGCGTCCAGCCCGACGAGGGCGTCACGATCCGCTTCGGCTCGAAGGTGCCGGGCAACGGGACGAACGTCCGCGACGTGACGATGGACTTCGGCTACGGCCACGCGTTCACCGAGGCGAGCCCGGAGGCGTACGAGCGTCTGATCCTCGACGTCCTCCTGGGCGACCCGCCGCTGTTCCCGCGGCATGAGGAGGTCGAGCTCTCCTGGAAGATCCTCGACCCGGTGGAGAAGTACTGGGCCGCCCAGGGCGGTCCGGTGGAGCAGTACGCGCCCGGCTCATGGGGACCGGCCTCGGCCGACGACCTGCTGGCCCGCGACGGACGAGTCTGGAGACGCCCGTGATCATCGACCTTCCCGACACGACCGTCAGCCAGGTCGCCAAGCAGCTCGTCAAGGTGCGCGAGGAGGGCGGCGCCGTCGCCCTCGGCCGCGTCCTCACCCTGGTCATCGCCGCGCGCAAGGGCGTCGCGGAGGCCGCGATCGACGCCGCGAACGATGCGTCGCGCGAGCACCCGATGCGCGTGATCGTGCTGACCACCGGCGACGGCGAGTCCCGTCTCGACGCGCAGATCCGCGTGGGCGGAGACGCCGGAGCCAGCGAGGTCGTCGTGCTGCACGCGCACGGCGACGCCGCGAGCAACGAGGAGAGCCTGCTGACCGGCCTGCTCCTCCCCGACGCCCCGGTCGTGGCCTGGTGGCCGGACGAGGCCCCCACCTCTCCCGCGACCTCCCCGCTCGGCCGCATCGCCCAGCGCCGGATCACCGATGCCGCCACCTCGCCCGACGTCCGCGACCGGCTCGCCCTCCTCGGACGCACGCACGCCCCTGGTGACACCGATCTCGCCTGGACGCGCCTGACGCACTGGCGCGAGCAGCTCGCCGCGGTGCTGGACCAGCCGCCGTACGAGACCATCACCGCCGTCGAGGTCCGGGGCGGGAGCGCCTCGCCCTCCACCGCGCTGCTCGCCGCGTGGCTGCAGATGGCACTGGACGTCCCGGTGCGGTGGTCGTACGAGGACCCGGAGCACTGGCAGGAGGGCATCAAGTCGGTGCGCCTCACCCGGGAGTCCGGCGACATCCTCCTCGAGCGCCCCTCGCCCGGCGTCGCCGTGCTCACCCAGCCGAACCAGCCCGACCATGACCTGCACCTGCCGCGGCGGACGCTGCGCGAGTGCCTCGCGGAGGAGCTGCGCCGGCTCGACCCCGACGTCCTGTACGGTCGAGTGATCACGGAGGGCTGGGAGAAGCTCGGTCCGCCCGAGACAGGAGAGTGATCTCGATGCCGGGATCGTCCGCAGAGAAGCGGGTCGTGGTCGAGGCCACCCCGACCGCCCTCGCCCTCCGGGTCGCCGATCGCTTCCTCACCCGCGTCCGCGCGCGCACGCGCAACGGGCGGTTGGCCCACGTCGCGCTGACGGGCGGGTCGATGGGCGGTGCCGTCCTGCGCGCCGTCCGGGACAACCCGCGGTCCGCCGAGATCGACTGGTCCCTCGTGCACTTCTGGTGGGGGGACGAGCGGTACGTGCCGCGGAACGACGCGGACCGCAACGCCCTCCAGTCCCGGGAGGCACTGCTTGACCACATCGACGTCCCCGCGGAGAACGTGCACGAGATCGCCGGCTCCGACAGCGGTCTCGAGCTCGATGAGGCCGCCGCCGCGTACGCCGCCGAGCTCGCCCGTTTCGGCACTGACGACCACCCCTGGCCGTCCTTCGCCGTGTGCTTCCTCGGCGTCGGACCGGACGGCCACATCGCCTCGCTCTTCCCGGACCGCGAGGAGGTCACCGTGACCGATGCCGCGGCGCTCCCGGTGCGGGACTCCCCCAAGCCCCCGCCCGAGCGGGTGACCCTCACCCGCCCGGTGCTGAACGCCTCCAAGCGGGTCTGGCTCGTGCTCACGGGCGCCGACAAGGCGTCGGCGCTGGGCCTCGCCCTCGCCGGTGCCAGCTACACGAGCGTTCCCGCGGCCGGCGCCAAGGGGCGCAAGCGGACGGTCTTCTTCGTCGACGAGGCCGCGGCATCCGAGGTCTCCCCCGACCTCATCGACCAGGCCTACTGAGCGTCGGGGTCGCGCCTCTCGGGCGTGTCCGGGTGCTCCGGCGCGCTCGGCGCCGGCG
Source organism: Microbacterium sp. HSID17254 (assembly GCF_003989315.1). Lineage (NCBI taxonomy): Bacteria > Bacillati > Actinomycetota > Actinomycetes > Micrococcales > Microbacteriaceae > Microbacterium > Microbacterium sp. HSID17254. The sequence goes on along the minus strand of NZ_RBLT01000003.1, from coordinate 23,543 downwards.
AGGTCGGAGGGGCCACCGGGTCGCTGCCCCGGGTGATCCCGAGGTCCTGGCTCTCGCTGAGGACCTGCGGATGGAAGCGGGCGAGTCCGACCACACCCCAGACCGCGATGCCGCCGGCGACGCCGAAGATGATGAAGACCCACCAGGGCGCCGCGGCGGCCTCACCGAGCACGAGCATGCCGATGAGAACGGCCACCATGGGGTCGACCACCGTCAGGCCCGCGATGACGAGGTCGGGCGGACCGGAGCTGTAGGCGGTCTGCACGAAGTACGCGCCGACGGCACCCGCCGAGAGCAGCGCGAGCAGGCAGACCGCGGTGATCCACTCGAACTGGCCGGCCTCGATGCGCTTGATGATGACCTTCGCGAGGGTGGCGACGAAGCCGTAGAGGATGCCGGCGCCGATGATGTAGAACAGCGCGCGCATCCGATGCCGGAGGATGAGCCAGCACGCCCCGAGCACGATGATCACGACGAGCAGGATCGCGAGGATGACGAACAGCTCGCGGTCCGTGACCTCCTTCTCCGTGGCGTAGATCGCAGCGAAGAACACGAAGAGGAAGATGCCGCCGACGCAGGCGATGATCGCGGTGAGGGACTGCCTCGTGGGGGCGTGACCGGAGATGCGGGCGTTGAGGAGCGTCGTGATGACCAGGGCGATGGCGCCGAGCGGCTGCACCACGATCAGCGGCGCCTTGACGAGCGCTGCGAGCTGGCAGACGATCGCGAGGCCCAGCATGAGCGTCCCGATCACCCAGGACGGTCGCGTGAACAGGCGCTTGAGCTGATCGAGGCTGAGACCGGCGGCGCCGTCGGAGCCGCTGAGCCGCTCGACCTTCTCCACGCCCCGGTGCTGGTACTGCGCGCCGAGCGACATGAACACCGCACCGGCGAGGGCCAGCGGGATCCCCAGGAGGAGGCCGGGGTTCTGGAACGCTCCGACCAGCTGGTCGCCGACGTCCTCGACCGTCCCCATCCACACCCCTGCGCTCACAGTACGACCCTACCCGGAGAGTGCCGCCGACTAGGGTTGTGACGTGGCTGTCCTTCCGATTCGCATCATGGGCGATCCCGTCCTGCACTCCCCCGCCTCCCCCGTCGAGGCGATCACCGACGAGATCCGCACCCTCGTCGCCGACATGTTCGAGACCATGGACGCCGCGCCCGGCGTCGGCCTCGCCGCCCCTCAGGTCGGCGTGCCGCTGCGGATCTACACGTACTCCTACGTCGACGACGACGACCAGCCCTGGCGCGGTGTGCTCATCAATCCGGAGCTGTGGATGACGCCCCCGGAGCCGGGCGCGCCCGACCCCGAGCTGGAGTCGGAGGGCTGCCTGTCCTTCCCGGGCGAACGGTTCCCGCTGCGTCGTTCCGATCGCGTCCGCGTGACGGCGACCGATCTGGACGGCGGCCCGGTCACGCTGGAGGTGGACGGCTGGCGCGCTCGCATCATGCAGCACGAGTTCGACCACCTCGACGGCGTGCTCTACATCGATCGCCTCTCGGACTCCGACTGGAAGACCACGCAGAAGATCGCCCGCAAGCGGGGCTGGGGGCGCCCCGGGGCCAGCTGGCTGCCCGGCGTCGACGACCTCGAAGGCTGATCGCGTTCAGCCGGCGCACAGCATCCTTCAAGTTGCGTCATAGACTCCGGGCACTATAGCGTGTTCGCGGCGGGGATATTCAGCATGCCCCGCGTCACGCTCTGAAGGGGAAATTCCATGATGAAGTCGCGCACCCGTCGCGCACTCGTGCTCACCGGTTCGGCTGTCGCCGTCTCGCTCGCTCTCACCGGTTGCAGCGCGATCAACAGCATCCTCGGCGGCGGTCGCGCCGATGCCGACCGCGACGAGGAGACCGGCCAGGTCACCGAGAGCGCGAACATCGACGTCTTCTCCGTGAAGCTCGGCGACTGCATGCTCGAGACCGGCTCCGGGATGCTCACCGACGCGAACGTCGTGCCGTGCTCCGAGCCGCACGACGAAGAGGTCTTCTACGAGATCAAGATGGACGACGGCGAGTACTCGGAGGACGCCATCAGCGCCGCGTCCGAGGAGTGCATCGGCGACGCGTACACGTCCTTCGTCGGCGTCTCGTACCAGGACTCCGCTCTGGACGTGACCACGCTCACCCCCAGCCAGGACTCGTGGGAGCAGGCCAACGACCGCGTGATCCAGTGCATCATCGTCGACCCGGCCGGCCAGGTCGAGGGATCGCTCAAGGGCGCCGCGCGCTGATCCGACCGCGTCTCCACGAAGGGCTCCGCCACAAGGCGGGGCCCTTCGTCGTCCCGGTGGCTCGTCAGCCGTCGGAGGCGCGGAGGGCGAGCCACGCGGCGACGCGGTCGTCCGGATCGGAAAGGGAGAGCCCGGTGAGATCCTCGATCCGTCGGACGCGGGTCGTCAGCGTCTGTCGGTGGATGCGCAGCCGCGCCGCGCTCTCGCTCCACGCCCCGTTACACGCGAGGAACACCCGGAGAGTGTCGAGGAGCTCGGCCGGCCGCTCGGCCGCACGCAAGGGATCGAGCAGACGCGCGAGGCGAGCGGTCTGATCCGGGTCCAGCGCCCCGAGCACGAACGACACCGTCGGAATGGCCTCGTAGCGGACCACGCGTTCGCCGCCGGTGCGCGCGGCCTCGCAGGCGTGCCGCGCCTCGTCGATGCTGCGGGCGAGGGCATCCGTGCCCGCCGGTCGGCCGAGACCGAGATAGAGCGTCGATGCGAACGCCCGGGCGCGATGCGCGATCTGCTCGGCGTGGTCTTCGCGAACGACACCCTGGACGATTCCCCGTTGCGACGTGAAGACGTGCTCCGCACCGAGCTCGTCGAGCCAGAGGCCGAGCAGATGCTCGACGTCGACACCGCTGGTGCGGGAGGCGAGGGCGAAGCCCACCAGCACGCGCTCGTGCACGCCCCAGCGGCGGAGCAGACGAGCGGCCTCCTCCCCTCCCTCGCGCACGGTCTCGAACATCATGGAGCGGCCGAGGCGCTCCAGCTGACTGCTGTCCCGGGTGCGCATCAGGAGATCGAGCAGCGCCGCGGCCTGCGAGCTCAGTTCCCGACCACGGCCGGAGCTGTCGTTGCGCGGAGCGGTCACGAGCTGCGCGGTGATGTCCTGGCCCGGACCGACCGGGTGCACCTGCAGAGCGCGATGCCGCACCCGCACCGGGCGGCCGACGGCGACGGCGATCGCGTCGTCGATGTGCAGGCTCCCTGCTCCTGCGGTGGTGATGACCTCGCCGTGCCGATCCAGGAGCACCGCCCACCCGTCGATGCGGTGCGCCAGCTCCGCGATGACGCCGGTGATGCCGCTGCGCCGCGCCGCCAGGGTGAGCACCCTCATCGCCGAGGTGATCGCGCGGGCCTCCGCCGCCTGATCGACCGCGAGGAGCGAGGTCAGCGTCGGGACGAGCAGCGACGGCGGCATCGGCGCCCCGACGATCGCCGTGATCCCCGCGTCCCGCACGGCTTCGCGAAGGCGGGGGCTGTCGGCGCTCGTGACCACCACGGTCTCGCCCAGCGCGGCACGGCGGTCGCCGGCGACGCCGAGGAGCGCGGCCTCCTCGGCCACGACGAGCGTCGCATGGAGCGGATCCACCGGCGGACCGAAGTCGTCGAGGGGAAGGACCGCGTTGACCGGCCGCGCTCCGGGGACAGCGCCCGGCAGCAGTTCCGCACGGAGATACCTGGCCACGGAGGCGACGTCACGAGCCACCTTCCGATCATACAGATTGTCGAAGAGCGCTCACTCTGTTCACCCTTCTGTCGGATGCCGAGGGCTTCCGCTCTCTCCTAGCATCGTGCGCATCCCCACTTCCCGAAGGATGTCATGAAAGCTGTTGTCTTCCGCGACCCCCAGTCGCCCATCGAGTTCGTCGACGTCGACCTCGCTCCGCCCCGCGCCGGTGAGGTGCGCGTGCGCATCGCCGCCGCCGGTGTCTGCCACTCCGACCTGCACGTCAAGCGCGGCGAGTGGGATGCCGCCGCTCCCCTGGTCATGGGCCACGAGGGCTCCGGCGTCGTCACCGAGCTGGGCGAGGGCGTCACCACGCTGGCTGTCGGCGACCACGTCGTGCTGAGCTGGGTGCCGCCGTGCGGCGAGTGCCGCTACTGTCGCGCCGGTCACGAGGCGCGCTGTCAGAAGGTCGCCACCGTGGTCGCTCCCCTCGGCGTGCTCTTCGACGGCACATCCCGGCTGAGCCGCGACGGCGAGCAGCTGCACCACTACCTGGGCGTCTCGTCCTTCGCGGAGGAGGTCGTCGTCCCCGCATCCGGAGCCGTGAAGGTCCGCGACGACGCGCCCCTCGACGTCATCGCCGTGGTCGGCTGCGCGGTCGCGACCGGTGTCGGCGCCGTCCTGAACACCGCCGCCGTGGAACCGGGGTCGACGGTCGCCGTCATCGGCTGCGGTGGCGTGGGCCTCAACGTCGTCCAGGGCGCACGGCTCGCCGGTGCCGAGCGCATCGTCGCGATCGACGTGCGGCCGGAGAAGACGCAGATGGCCCTGCAGTTCGGGGCCACGGACCGCATCGACGCCTCCCAGGGCGATGCCGTGGCCCAGCTGCGCGAACTCATCCCGGACGGCGTCGACTATGCCTTCGACGCGATCGGACGCACCTCCACGACCGAGCAGTCCATCCAGATGCTCGGACTCGGCGGCGCCGCCGTCATCGTCGGGCTGCCGCCCACGGGAGCCCGTGCCTCGTTCGAGCCGCTCGTCCTCGCCGAGGCCGACCAGCGCATCCTCGGCTCGAACTACGGCTCGGTGCGGCCGTCGATCGACGTCCCCGCGCTCGTGGACCGCTACATGGACGGGCAGCTGAAGATCGATCCGCTGATCTCCGGTCGCCGTCCGCTCTCCGAGGCCGCCGCCGCCCTGGACGACCTCGACGGCGGCTCGGCACTGCGCACCCTCCTCATCCCTTGACCGCCACGCGCGGCCCCCATCCCTGAAACCCGAATCCAGGAGAACCATGTCAGACACCGTCGTCGCCCCGCCCGGCGCCCCGCAGGATGCCGGGCTCCGCACCGGCGTCATGAGCGGACCCGAGCTCGCCGCCCAGGCCATCGCCAACATCGCCCCCAGCGCCGTCATCGCCTTCACGGCCGCCGCCATCTTCCTCGGCGCCGGGAACGGCACCATCTACGCCTTCACACTGGCCACCATCGTGATCCTGTGCGTCGGCTACTGCGTGGTGGTGTTCGCCCGCAAGCACGCCTCCGCAGGCTCGCTGTACACCTACGTGTCGAAGGGCCTCGGCCCGTTCGGCGCCTTCCTCGCCGGCGTGACGCTGCTGATCGGCTGCTTCGGCATCGCGGCGGCCTCCCTCAGCGGCTCGGTCAGCTACATGGGGCAGTTCCTGAGCATGCTGGGCTTCCCCGCCCAGGGACTCGGCTGGGACATCGGCCTGGCGATCGTGCTCGGCGGGCTGGCGACGCTGTTCACCATCCGCGGCATCCGGCTCTCCGCCCGGGTCTCGCTCGTCCTCGAGCTGCTCTCCGTCGGCATCATCCTCGTGCTCCTCATCGCGGCGCTCGCGTGGGCGGGCCCCTCCGCCTGGGACCCCGCGCAGGTGCTCGCGACCGGCTCGTCGTTCCAGGGCATCGCGTCCGGCATGGTCCTGGGCATCCTGGGCTTCGTCGGCTTCTCCTCTGCGGACGCCCTCGGGCGCGAGGCCAAGGAGCCGTACAAGGCGATCCCCCGCGCCATCATGTGGAGCGCCCTCGGCGTCGGCGTGCTCTACGTCTTCGCCGCCTACACGCAGATCGCGGTCCTCGGCGACGACCTCGCCACCGCCGCGAGCCCGCTGGAGAGCATGTCCGCCCTCATCGGCATGCCGGGCTGGTTCGCGGCCGTGCTCACGTTCGGTGTCTCGGCGTCGTTCTTCGCGGTCGTCGTCGCCCCGCTCAACGTGATCGGCCGCATCGTCTACGTGATGGGCAAGGAAGGCGTCGTCGCGGAGCGCTTCGGCCGCACGCACGAGCAGCACCTCACGCCGCACCGCGTGCTCATCCTCGCGGGCGCCGCGGCGATCACCGTCGACATCGTGCTGCTGGTGGCGGGGGCGGCGACGGGCGACATCCTCGTCTGGGTCAACACCTGGGGCACCTACGGCTACATGGTCGCCTACGCCCTCGTCGCCATCGCCTGCGTGGTCTACACGCAGCGGGCGAAGATGCGGAACGGCCTCGTGAAGGTGTGCGCCACGGTCGCGGTCGTGACGATGGCGTACGTCTTCTTCGCGAACGTGTGGCCCGTGCCTGCCTTCCCCTACAACGTGATCCCGTACGTGTTCCTCGTGACCGTCGCTCTCGCGCTCACCCGGTACGCCTACCTCGCCCGTCGTCGCCCTGACGTCATCGCCCGGATCGGCAACACCGAGACGAGCGCCATGGAGGGCGTCGGCTGAACCGTCCTCCCCGCCAGGAAGAGCCCCTCCGCGAGGAGGGGCTCTTCCTGTGTCCCGCGGCGCAGACGAGCGGTTCGGGAACGAGAGAAGCCCCCTCCGTGGAGGGGGCTTCTCTCGTTGGCTCCCCGGCTTGGACTCGAACCAAGAACCTGCCGGTTAACAGCCGGCTGCTCTGCCAATTGAGCTACCGAGGAATGTGCGCCGCGGTGCGGGCAACTCGTCAAGCTTAGCAAACTCGAGACGCTGTTCGTGACACCGGGGCGCCTTCCGCGACCCTCGGGCGTGTCGCGCTCAGCGGCGGGAATCCGACTCCGCATTCGGCACCCAGAGCAGGTCCTTGCCGACGCCCCGCGCGACGACGTGACCCCCGCGCAGCATGAGCGTCTCCGCGTTCAGCTCGCGGATGAAGTCCGCGTCGTTGGTGACGAGGAGAGCCGCCATCCCCTCCTCCTTGCGGCGCCGGGTGATGGCGTCGAAGACGACAGGTCGAACCTCCAGATCGAGGTTCGCGAGGATCTCGTCGGCGATGAGCACCCGCGGCTCCAGCACGAAGGAACGGGCGATCGCGACGCGCTGTCGCATGCCCGCGCTGAGCTCGTAGGGGAACTTCGCGGCGGTCCCGAGCGGCAGGTGGAGCTCGTCGAGGAGCGTCGCCACCCGGATGGAGAGCGCCCGGGTGTTGACGCGCTTCTCCCGGATGAGGATCGGCTCGGCGATGACCTCGTTGACCGTCAGCTGCGGCGGCAGGTCCGCCCCGGCACCCTGCGGCACGAAGCCCGTGCGGTAGGTGAGGATGCGGTGCTTGCGACCCGGACGACGGATGTCGATGCCGCAGACCTGCGCCCGGCCGCCGACGACCCGCACCGAGGGATCGGTGGAACCCGCGAGCGCGGCGACGAGGGTCGACTTGCCCGAGCCGGTCGGCCCCGCGACGCAGATGAGCCCGCCGGGGGCGAGCGAGAACGTCACGCCGTCGACCGCGCGATTGGGCGTGCCGTGGCCGATCCGGTCGATGACCAGATCGGAGCACTCGATCGCATTCGAGGATTCGGGCGTGCGGGGCATATGTCCATCCTGCCGTCTCGTCCGGGACCGTTCCGGTTACGACTCGGCGAAGAACCGCTGCCGCTCCATGTCGATGTCCCGCAGCCGTACCCGCAGCGCGCGCCCGCCATCGGAGTCGGCAGGGACGCGCTGGACCGCGCCCAGCAGCTCCTGCTTCTCGTGCTCGAGCTGCCGCACCACCAGTCGTCGGGCGAGATCCGTCGCCGACGCCACCGCGCCGGCCTCGTCTCGTGCCGGGAACGGCGTCATCAGCAGCTCGCCCGCGAGCGAGCGGTACGGCTCGCGCACGCTGTTCACCGCGTCCGTCACCCAGCCGGGACGGCTGCGATCGGGGGCGGCGGCGACCGCCTCGCGCACGGCATCGAGGCCGGGGGTGCGGAACGGCTCCGCGAGCGCTCGCGTCAGCAGCGCCGCATCGATCTGGTGACCGTACTGCAGGGCGCCCATGAGCGCATCGCGCTCCACGGCGACGTCGGGTGAACGGGGCAGGCTGGCGAGCGTCACGGCCGCGACGACCGGCCCGCCCGTGGCGGGATCGACCCGCGGCGCGGCTTCCCGACGCGCCTGAGGAGCGGCCGCCTGCGCACCGCGCGCGGCGCGCTCGACCTCCCCATGCACCTCGGTCGGGTCCATGCCGAGTCGGCGTGCGAGTACCCGCTCGTAGCCGGGGCGCAGCAGGCGGTCGCGGATCTCCGCCACGATCGGGGCCGCGGCACGGAGGGCGCCGACCCGGCCCTCGACCGTGGAGAGGTCGAAACCCGCGAGCTTGCGGTCGATGGCGAACTCGAACATCGGCTGCTTCGCGTCCATGAGGCCGCGCACCGCCGCGTCCCCGCGCTGCAGCCGGAGGTCGCACGGGTCGAGGCCGTCCGGGGCGACCGCGACGAAGGTCTGCGCGTTGAACCGGTCGTCCTCCGTGAACGCCCGCAGCGCGGCCTTCTGTCCCGCCTCGTCGCCGTCGAAGGTGAACACCACCTCACCGGACGCGTTGTCGTCGCCCATGACCCGGCGGAGCACCTTGATGTGCTCGGCGCCGAACGCGGTGCCGCAGGTCGCGACCGCGGTCGTGAGCCCGGCGAGGTGGCAGGCCATCACATCGGTGTAGCCCTCGACGACCACGACCCGGCGCGGGTCGCCGCGGGCGATGTCGCGCTTGGCGAGGTCGAGCCCGTAGAGCACCTGGGCCTTCTTGTAGATCGGGGTCTCGGGGGTGTTGAGGTACTTGGGCCCCTGGTCGTCATCGAACAGCTTGCGGGCGCCGAAGCCGATGGTCTGCCCCGACACGTCGCGGATCGGCCAGACGAGGCGGCCGCGGAACCGGTCGTACACACCGCGCTGTCCCGTGGAGACGAGTCCTGCGGTGCTCAGCTCCTCGCGCGTGAAGCCCTGGGTGGACAGCGCCTTGAGCATGCCGTCCCATCCCCGAGGGGCGAAGCCGACGCCGAAGTGCGCCGCCGCCCCGGCGTCGAAGCCGCGCTCCCCGAGGAACCGGCGGGCCGCCTCCGCATCCGGCGACAGGAGCTGGGACCGGAAGAACTCCGCCGCGGCCGTGTTCGCCGCGTACAGCCGGCTGCGGCCACTGGTCTCCGGCGCCGCCCCTCCGTCCTCGTAATGCAGGGTGTAGCCGATGCGGCCCGCGAGCCGCTCGACCGCCTCCGTGAAGCTCACGTGGTCCATCGCGCGGAGGAAGGAGTACACGTCGCCCGACTCCCCGCAGCCGAAGCAGTGGTAGTAGCCGACCTGCTGACGCACGTGGAAGCTGGGGCTCTTCTCGTCGTGGAACGGGCACAGTCCTTTGAGGGACCCCACCCCCGCCGACTTGAGGGCGACGCGCTCCCCCACGATGTCCGCGATGTTGGTGCGGGCCTTGACCTCGTCGACGTCGGCCTGCCGGATGCGGGGCATCAGCGGGCGCCTTCTGCGACGGGCCGCCTCTCGACAGGCGTGCGCGCGCCGGGGCGCGCATGACGCGGCGTCCAGATGCCGACCTCCGCCGGGTCGATCTCCCCGACCAGGCGGTTGTGCCAGTCGATCGCACTCTGATCGGTCAAGCTCGCGATCTGATCCACGACGACCCGCGCCCGCTCCGCGTCGCTCTCGGCGGCGACGAAGTCGGCGGCGAACGCGGGCTCCAGCACGTCGGCGCCGGCCGACCACAGGGTGTCGGTCGACCACAGGGCGTCGGCCAGCCGCTTGAGGACCCTCCGCTGCTCCTTGTAGACGCCCTTCCGGGCATCGATCGTGACGATCGCCTGACCCATGATCCCCTTGAGAACCGCGATCTCGACCTCGACGACGCGGGGCACGATCACGTGCGCGTTGTAGCGGACCAGGCGCGTGCCCCCGAAGGCCTCCCGGGTGGCCGAGACCGCCGCGCGCGCGAACCGGCCGATGAGGTCGCTGGTGAGGTTCTTGAGCCGGGCGAGATCCTGTCGGGAACGGTCGAAGGACGCCAGCCACATCGGCTGCGAGGCGAGCCGGTAGAGGGCGTCGGCGAGTTCGTCGCGCGTGAAGTCGTAGCCGACCCACTGCTGGATCCGGCTGAGCAGGGCCTCGTGCGCCGCCGGGTCGGCGAGCTGCGCGACGTCGACGTAGCCGTTGACGATCGCGTCCTCGAAGTCGTGCACCGAGTAGGCGATGTCGTCGGAGAGGTCCATGATCTCGGCCTCGATGCAGCGCAGCCGCCCCGGTGCCCCGTCGCGCATCCAGCGGAACACGGCCTCGTCCTCCGGGTACACGCCGAACTTGAGCCGACCCCCCGGGTCGGGGACGGGGCTGTCGACGGTCCACGGATACTTGCAGGTCGCGTCGAGACTGGCCCGCGTGAGGTTCAGGCCGACGGAGGAGCCGTCGGCGTCGAGCACCTTCGCCTCCAGCCGGGTGAGGATGCGCAGCGACTGGGCGTTGCCCTCGAAGCCGCCGATGGCCGCCGCCCACTCGTTCAGCGCCCGCTCGCCGTTGTGGCCGAACGGCGGGTGGCCGAGGTCATGGCTCAGACACGCGGTGTCCACCACGTCCGCGGAGACCCCGAGCGCCGCGGCGAGCTCCCGGCCGACCTGCGCGACCTCGAGCGAGTGGGTCAGACGGTTGCGGGCGAAGTCGGCCGTGCTGGCGGGGCTGAGCACCTGCGTCTTCGCGGCGAGCCGCCGCAGAGCCGCCGAGTGCAGCACGCGCGCGCGGTCGCGGGCGAAGTCGTCCCGCTCGGAACGATGGGTCTCCGCGATGAAGCGCTCCGCGTCGCGCGGGTCATAGCCGTCGGCGCGCGCGCCGACCCGGGGGTCATCCGCCACTGTTCTCGATCTCCGCTCCACGCATCATCTCCGACGCCGACGAGGCGAGCTCGCGCGACTCCAGCCACTTCTCCGGAAGGGCCGTCTTCTTCGGGTGTCCCGCGCGACCGCGCTGCCCTTCGGCGTCCGCGCCGGGGTACGGAGCCGCACGGTCGAGTCGGCCCAGGAGGTCGTCGATCTCCTGCAGGCTCGACGCGGTGGCGAGGCCCGTGCGGATGTCGCCGCCCACCGGGTAGCCCTTGAAGTACCAGGACACGTGCTTGCGGATGTCGCGGCAGCCGCGATCCTCGTCCTCGAAGAAATCGACGAGCAGCTCCGCGTGTCGGCGGAAGGCGTCGGCGACGAAACCGAGGGTCGCGTCGACCGTCTTGCCCTCTCCCCCGAAGGCGAGAGCCAGCTGTCCGAACAGCCACGGACGGCCCAGGCACCCGCGGCCGACGACGACGCCGTCGCAGTCGGTCTCCGCCATCATGCGCACGGCGTCATCCGCCGACCAGATGTCGCCGTTGCCCAGCACGGGAATGCTGGTCACGGCCTGCTTGAGCTCGCCGATCGCACTCCAGTCGGCGTGACCGGAGTAGAACTCGCTCGCGGTCCGGGCGTGCAGCGCCACGGCGGCGGCCCCGGCATCCTCCGCGGCACGTCCGGCGTCAAGGAAGGTGAGGTGGTCCCGGTCGATGCCCTTGCGCATCTTGACGGTGAGCGGGATGTCACCGGCGGCCTTGACGGCCTGATCGACGATGTCGGCGAAGAGCTTCGACTTCCACGGCAGCGCCGCGCCGCCGCCCTTGCGCGTGACCTTGGGGACCGGGCAGCCGAAGTTGAGGTCGATGTGATCGGCGTGGTCTTCCGCGACGATGATGCGGACGGCCTCGGCGATGGTCTTCGGATCGACGCCGTAGAGCTGGATGGAGCGCGGCGTCTCGGACTCATGGTGCCGGATGAGACGCATCGTGGTCTCGTTGCGTTCGACCAGCGCGCGCGAGGTGATCATCTCGCTCACGTAGAGGCCGGCCCCGTACTCCCGGCACAGGCGTCGGAAAGCCGTGTTCGTGATCCCGGCCATCGGCGCGAGGACGACCGGCACGTCGAGGTCGATCGGGCCGATGCGGAGGGGGCGGGCGGTGGCGGTGGCGAGAGTCATGGCGTGTCCATTCTCCCAGACCCGGAGCCGGTGGGGATGCGGCGACCTAAGCTGTGCATATGACCGATCCCGCCCTCCGTTCCATCCCCTTCACCGACGCCCAGGGCCAGCAGAAGACTCTGGACGATCTCGGCGCCGACGTGGTGCTGGTGGTGAACGTCGCCTCGAAGTGCGGGCTCACCCCGCAGTACGAGCAGCTGGAGGAGCTGCAGCGGCGCTTCGGCGACCGCGGCTTCACCGTTGTCGGCTTCCCCTGCAACCAGTTCTTCGGTCAGGAGCCCGGTTCGGTCGACGAGATCCTCGAGTTCTGCTCCACGACGTACGGCGTCTCCTTCCCGGTGAACGACAAGGTCAAGGTCAACGGCAAGAACGCCGCCGAGCTGTACAAGGCTCTCAAGGAGACGCCGGATGCCGGCGGCAAGGCCGGCCGCGTCGAGTGGAACTTCGAGAAGTTCCTGGTGCTCCCGGACGGGGATGTGCTGCGCTTCCGCCCGAAGCAGAAGCCCGATGCGCCGGAGATCGTCCAGGCGATCGAGGCCGCGCTCCCCCGCTGAGCGTCGTTCACCTCCGCGTCACGCGCGCACCGCGTTCCGGCGCTCGACGAGGCCGCCCTCGTTCACCGTCCGGTCTCTCCGCGGACATCTGGCGTCCCTAGTCTCACCGCGGCGACACGCGCCGAAGACGAAGGAGACCACGAATGCCCGACCGACTGCCCCTCAGCCGGCGAACTGTCCTCACGGCCGGAGCGCTCGGCGCGCTCGGCACCGCCCTCCCCCTCGGAGCCGCTCCCGCCGCCGCGGTGACCGTCCCGGCATCGCCCGGCGCGGCCCAGGCGCGCACCCTGCGCTTCCGCGCGGACGGCACCTTCAAGGTCGTGCAGTTCAACGACACGCAGGACGACGAGCTCACCGACCGCCGCACCGTCGAGCTGATGGAGAAGGTGCTCGACCAGGAGAAGCCGGACTTCGTGGTCATCAACGGCGATGTGATCACGGGCGGGTGCGAGACGCGGCTGGCGGTGAAGCAGGCGATCAACAACGTCGTCATGCCGATGGAGTCCCGTCGCATCCCGTGGGCGGTCACCTACGGCAACCACGACGAGGACTCGCTGCCGCAGTCCGGCGTCGATGAGGCGGGGATGCTGCAGATCTACCGGTCGTACGAGTACAACGTGAACGCCGAGAACACGCGCGGCGTGACGGGCACGAGCAACACGATCGTGACGATCGGCTCCGCCGCGAAGAAGAACCGGGAGGCCTTCGCGCTCTGGCTGATGGACTCGGGCCGCTACGCGCCGGACGCCATCGACGGCCAGGACTTCGCCGGCTACCCGGCATGGGATTGGCTGCGCATGGACCAGGTCGCCTGGTACCGCGACCAGTCGCAGCGGCTGGAGCAGCGCCGAGGGCGCAAGGTCCCGGGCCTGATGTTCCTCCACATCGCCCTGTGGGAGCACCGCTTCATGTGGTGGGGCGGTGTGGACACCCGCACGGCGGCCGACGCCGCCCGCGGCAGGGCCCGCCACGGCATCGTCGGGGAGCGCAACGAGGACGAGTGCCCCGGGCCGTTCAACTCGGGGATGTTCAACGCGATCCTCGAGCGCGGCGACGTGAAGGGCGTGTTCGTCGGCCACGACCATGTCAACGACTACATGGGCGACTACTACGGCGTGATGCTCGGATACGCTCCCGGCACCGGCTTCGGCGCCTACGGTCTGGCCGGCGCGGAGCGCAATCGCCTCCGGGGCGGCCGGGTGTTCGAGCTGGCGGAGGCCGGCGAGGAGGTCACGATCGCCACGCGCGTCGTCTATGCGCGGGACCTCGGCATCGACCTGACGGCGAACGATCAGCCGATGGAGCCGCTCCCCCTCGGGCCGCGCCAGCAGCGCCTCTGAGCCCGGGCAGCAGAACGGCGGGGACCCCCGACCCGGGGTCCCCGCCGTCGTCTGTCGATGCGGGTCAGGCCTCGACGGCCGCGCTGCGCTGCGCCCAGAGGTCGCGGATCACGTTCTCGAACGCCGCCGGCGGCTGCGCGCCACTGATGCCGTACTGACCGTCGACCACGAAGAACGGCACCCCCTGGATCCCGTAGGCGCGAGCCTGCGCCTGGTCCTGGCGGACGTCGGCGAGGTACTGCTCGCTCTCGAGTGCGGCGCGGGCGCGATCGGCATCGAGGCCCACCTCGGCGGCGAGGGCGACGAGGTCGTCGATGCGTCCGACGTGCTTGCCCTCGGTGAAGTAGGCGGACATGAGCCGCTCCTCCATCTCGTGCTGGCGGCCCTCGGCCTTCGCGAAGTGCAGCAGCTCGTGCGCCTTCACGGTGTTCGTGTGCTGCAGCAGGTCGAACCGGTACTGCAGGCCTGCGTTCGCGGCGACGTTCGTGACGTTGGCCAGCATCTGCTCGACCTGCGTCCGCGGCATCCCCTTGTGCCCGGAGAGGAAGTCGATCTCGTCACCGTCGAAGTCGACCGGGGTGTCCGGGGAGAGCTCGAAGGAGTGGAAGGTGACCGTGACCTGCGGAGCGTCCTCGTCGGCGGAGACCGCCTCCAGCCCCTTCTCGAGGTTGCGCTTGCCGATGTAGCACCAGGGGCAGGCGATGTCGGACCAGATGTCGATGGCGATGGGTTCAGTCACACCGTGCTCAACCGTCCGCGCGTCCGACGTATTCCGTCAGTAGAATCCTCGGATGCTCGCCGCCGACGATCCCCTGCCCTTCCGTCCCGCACGGGTGCTCGTCGCCGGCGTCACCGGGTCGGGGAAGACGACTCTGTCCCGACGGCTCGCCGCCCTCTGGGACCTCCGTCACGTGGAGATCGACGGCCTGTTCCACGGGCCGGACTGGACCCCGCGGGCGGAGTTCCTCGACGACGTGCGCGCCTTCGCCGCGGAGGAGCGCTGGGTGACCGAGTGGCAGTACACGAGCAAGGGCACCGACGAGATCCTGACCCCGAGAGCGCAGCTCGCGCTCTGGCTCGACTACCCGTACCGCGTGGTGCGGTCGCGTCTGCTCCGGCGCACCCTCAGCCGCAGCATCCTCCGCACCCGGATGTGGAACGGCAACGTCGAGAAGCCGATCTGGCGGATGCTGGGGGCCCCGCCGGAGGAGAGCATCCTGGCCTGGCAGACGAAGACGCTGCGAACCTGGTCCGAGCGCTTTCCCGCGGTGCAGGAGCGCTTCCCCCACCTCACGATCGTGCGGCTGACGCATCCGCGCGAGACGGAGCGCTGGCTGCGGGCTCAGGCCGAGGTCGGGGTGTCCACGGCGCCGCCGAAGCGTCGGTCACGGGAGAGGTAGACCCCGATCGCGCGCCAGAGCTCCTCGCGCGAGAAGTCCGGCCACAGCGTGTCGAGGAACACCATCTCGGCGTAGGCCGACTGCCACAGCAGGAAGTTGGAGGTGCGCTGCTCCCCCGAGCTGCGCAGGAACAGGTCCACGTCCGGCATGTCGGGGACGTAGAGGTGACGACGGATCGTCTTCTCGCTGATCGCGTTGGGCTTCACCCGCCCGGCCGCGACATCGGCCGCGATGGCCCGCATCGCGTCGACGAGTTCGACCCGACCGCCGTAGTTGACGCACATGGTGAGGGTGAGCACGTCGTTGTCGCGGGTGAGCTGCTCGGCGTACTGCAGCTCCTTGATGACGCTCCCCCACAGGCGCGGCTTGCGCCCCGCCCACCGCACACGCACACCCCACTCGTTGAGCTGATCACGGCGGCGGTGCAGCACATCGCGGTTGTACCCCATGAGGAAGCGGACCTCCTCGGGGGAACGGGCCCAGTTCTCGGTGGAGAACGCATAGACGGAGAGGTGCTTAACGCCGGCCTGGATCGCGCCGGCGACGACGTCGAGCAGCACCTCCTCCCCGGCCTTGTGGCCCTCGATGCGGTTGAGGCCCCGGCGGTTCGCCCAGCGCCCGTTGCCGTCCATGACGATGGCGACGTGCTCCGGGACGGCCGGGAACGCGGGCGGGTACACGCCGGTCCAGTCGATCGGCCGATACGGCACGGCGTCCTTGTGCGTGTAGGGCTTCGGGCTCACCGTGCTCCTTCTCCGGGGGTGGACGACACGTGCGCGAGCGAGCGGATGCCCCGCTCCAGGTGCCACTGGGCGTACGCCGCGACGAGACCCGAGGCGGCGGCGGTGTCAGCGTGCGGCGCCGCGTCGATGAGGTCCCAGTCGCCGCGGATCAACGCGCGCAGCAGTGTCAGGGTCTTCTCGGCGATCCGCGGGCTCCCGGCGGGTGCATCGGCGTGGCAGACCAGGCCGCCCAGCTGCGCGACGAAGACGGAGTGCGGCCCCGGAGCCCCGCAGCGCGCGCAGTCCTCGAGGGACGGTGCCCACCCCGAGAGGGACATGACCCGCAGCAGGTACGAATCGAGGATGCTGCGCGGAGCGTGCTCGCCGCGGGACAGCGCCCGCAGCCCGCCGACGAGCAGGAGGTACTGCTCCGGGGTGGCCTCGGCGTCGCTGAGCCGATCCGCCGTCTCGACCATGGCGTTCGCGGCGGTGAACCGGTCGTAATGCGCGGCGATGTCCGTGCCGTAGGCTCCGAGCGACTCGGCCTGCTGCACGATGTCGAGCGAGCGGCCTTCGTAGAGCTGCACGTCGGCGACCATGAACGGCTCGAGGCGGGAGCCGAACTTCGACGAGGTGCGCCGCACGCCCTTGGCCACCGCGCGCACCTTGCCGTGCCGCCGGGACAGCATCGTGACGATGCGATCCGCCTCGCCCAGCTTGTGGGTGCGCAGGATCACCGCTTCGTCTCGGTAGGTGGGCACCCTTCGATTATCCTCCGTGCGCGACAATGGACGCGTGACCGAACCGCTCTTCACCATTCCGCTGTGGGCGGACCTCCTCGGCGTCGGCCTCGGCGGAGTGCAGGGCGCGATGTTCGCCGCCGGATTCCAGGGCCAGCGCCGGCTCGACTGGCTGGGCGTCGCGATCATCGGGATCATGATCGGCATGGGCGGCGGTCTCATCCGCGACATCCTGCTCGGACAGACGCCCGCCACCCTGCAGAACCAGTGGTACCTGGTCACGGCCGCGGGTGCCGCCCTGCTCGGCATGCTGCTGGCCGGACTCTTCACGCGGCTCAACACCGCGATCGTGGTGCTGGACGCCGTCGTGATCGGCATGTTCGGCGCCTTCGGGACGAGCAAGGCGCTCGCCTTCGGCATCCCGGAAGTGCCCGCGGTGTTCATCGGGGTCTGCGCCGCGGTCGGCGGGAGTGTGCTCCGCGACATGCTGATGGGCCTGCCGACGGCGATCATGCACGTCGGCTCGCTGTATGCCGTGGCCGCGGCCGCCGGATGCACGTTCATCGTCGTGGCGAACGCCGTCGGGATGCCCATCCCCCTCGCGGCCGTCATCGGCATCGTCGTGACCGCCGTGATCCGGATCCTCGCCGTGACGTTCGATGTTTCGCTTCCCGAGCAGCGCCGTCTCTACCGCCGCAAGGTCGCCGCCGAGACCGGTGCCATCCCGATCGTGAAGCCCCAGGACTGACTTCGAATCGCCCGATTGGCTCCATCCCGCCGCTGAATACGACCAATCGCGCGATTCGAACGACGATCAGGTGGCGGCGAGCCCATCGATCACGCGCGCGAGGCCGAACTCCCACGCCGTTCGAGCGTCGTAGGGCGCGCCCATGGCTTCGCCGGCAGCCTGGCCCACCGACCGGGCGAGCGGCAGGTCGTCGCCCAGGTAGGCCGCCAGACGCGGTGCCGCCTCCGCCCAGGAAGCCGCGAACGACTCGGCACTCTGCTGCTCCCGCATGCGGGCCGCCGCGGAGAGGGTGAAGTCCAGCACGAAGCTCAACGCCGCGTCGCGCTCCACGGCGCCGAGGCCGAGGCCGTCGAAGGCGTGGAGCTCCCGGTCGTACTTGGCGATGGTGCCGGGGCCGAGTGCGACCCGCGGATCCCGGACATCGATGAGCCACGGGTGGGTGCGGAAGAGGCGCAGGTTGTCCTCGGCGATCGCCCGAACCGCCGCACGCCATCCGGAGGCCTGCGCAGGCGCGACCAGCATCCTGGCGTGCATCGCGTCCGCCATCAGGACGAGCAGGTCGGCGCGGCTGTTGACGTGCGTGTAGATCGACATCGGCGTCAGGTCGAGGCTCTGCGCGAGAGACCGGATGGTCACCGCGCCGAGCCCGTCGGCGTCAGCCAACACGACAGCGCGGTCGACCACGTCATCCGTCGAATGACGCGCCTTCGGTCCGCGCTGTGGGGTCGCGGGAGCCACGGGGCTGTGCCGCCAGAGCAGATCGACGAGGTTCTTGGTCATCGGGAATAGCCTAGACCGCTCGCGCCGTAACACTGTACGCTGTACAGACTTTCGATAAGGAGAACCGTGAACATCACGCAGACCGCCCTCTCGCTCAACGTCCCCGACGTTGCCGCCTCCGCCGCCTTCGCCATGACGCACTTCGGGTTCGAGGAGGCGATGTCCGCGGAGGGCTTCGTCTCGTTGCAGCACCCGGGGCCGGTGCCGAACGTCATCTTCCTCGAGACGGGGCTGTCGACGTTCCGCCCGGAGGAGATCGCCGGATCCGCCGGTCAGGGAACTCTGATCGTCTTCGTCGTCGACGAGATCGACCAGGAGTTCGCCCGGATCGCCGCCGCGGGCGCTCGCGTGGTCACCCCTCCCGAGACCGAACCCTGGGGCGAGCGGTACTGCCAGTTCGCCGACCCCAACGGCCTCATCTGGCAGCTGGTGCAGTGGGTGGACTGATCCCCCGCTTCGAATCGCGCGATTGGCTCCATCCGGCGGCCGGAGACGACCAATCGCGCGATTCGAACGAGGCTCAGACGGCGGCCAGCTCCTGCTGACGGCTGCGGATCGAACGGTTCACACCCGAGACGATCGCCTTGAGCGATGCGGTGGAGATGTCGCCGTCGATGCCGACGCCCCACAGGCGCTGGTCGCCCACCTGCAGCTCGACGTAGGCCGCGGCCTGCGCGTCCCCGCCGGCACTGAGAGCGTGCTCCACGTAGTCGTAGACCGTGATGTCGAAGCCCTGACCACGCAGCACCTCGACGAACGCGGCGACCGGACCGTTGCCGTTGCCCGACACGGAGACCTCCTGGTCGTCGTCCCGCAGCACGACGTCGAGCACGACGTCGCCGGACATGTCGCTCCGGGTCTGCGTGGCGAGCAACTCGAACCGGCCCCACTTCGCCTCGGTGTCCACGGCGGGCAGGTACTCGTCGGTGAAGATCGACCAGATCTGCTCGCTGGTGACCTCGCCGCCC
The DNA here is from genome assembly GCF_003989315.1 of Microbacterium sp. HSID17254. Classification (NCBI taxonomy): domain Bacteria; kingdom Bacillati; phylum Actinomycetota; class Actinomycetes; order Micrococcales; family Microbacteriaceae; genus Microbacterium; species Microbacterium sp. HSID17254. The sequence continues at coordinate 4,383 of NZ_RBLT01000003.1, read as the reverse complement.
TCGGCATCCGTCTTGGCCTGCACGACCCCGGAGAACTCGATCTGGAGCTTGCGCGGCAGGTCGATCGCGTGGTCGGACTTGAGCAGGTACGCGACGCCGCCCTTGCCCGACTGGGAGTTCACGCGGATGACGGCCTCGTAGGAGCGACCGAGGTCCTTCGGGTCGACGGGCAGATACGGCACGGCCCATTCGATCTCGTCGACCGTCACGCCCTGCGCCTCGGCCCTGGCGGCCATGGCCTCGAAGCCCTTCTTGATGGCGTCCTGGTGCGAGCCGCTGAACGCCGTGAAGACGAGGTCACCGGCCCACGGGCTGCGCTCGGGCACCGGCAGCTGGTTGCAGTACTCGACCGTGCGCTTGACCTGGTCGATGTCGCTGAAGTCGATCTGCGGATCGATGCCTTGCGTGAACATGTTGATGCCGAGCGCGACGAGGTCGACGTTGCCCGTGCGCTCTCCGTTGCCGAACAGGCACCCCTCGATGCGGTCGGCTCCGGCCATGTACCCCAGCTCGGCCGCGGCGATCGCGGTACCGCGGTCGTTGTGCGGGTGCAGCGACAGGATCACGTTCTCCCGGTGGTTCAGGTGACGGCTCATCCACTCGATCGAGTCGGCGTAGACGTTCGGCGTCGCCATCTCCACCGTCGCGGGGAGGTTGATGATGACCTTGCGGTCCGGCGTGGGTTCGAAGATCTCGATGACCTGGTTGCAGACGTCGACCGCGAACTCCAGCTCGGTGCCGGTGTAGCTCTCCGGGGAGTACTCGTAGTACACCTGCGTGTCCGGGATCGTCTTCTCGAACCGGCGGCACAGCCGGGCGCCCTCGAGCGCGATGTCGATGATGCCCTGCTTGTCGGTGCGGAAGACGACCTCGCGCTGCAGAACGCTCGTGGAGTTGTACAGGTGCACGATGGCCTGCTTCGCACCGGCGATGGCCTCGTAGGTGCGGGCGATCAGGTGCTCGCGCGCCTGCGTCAGGACCTGGATCGTGACGTCATCCGGGATGAGGTTCTCCTCGATCAACTGACGCACGAAGTCGAAGTCGGTCTGGCTCGCCGAGGGGAAGCCGACCTCGATCTCCTTGTAGCCCATGCCGACGAGCAGCTCGAACATGACGCGCTTGCGCTCGGGCGACATGGGGTCGATGAGAGCCTGGTTGCCGTCGCGGAGATCGACCGCGCACCAGCGGGGCGCCTCGGTGATGCGGGCGTCGGGCCAGGTGCGGTCAGGCAGGTGGACGGCGATCTGCTCGTGGAACGGCCGGTACTTGTGGATCGGCATCGCGGACGGGCGCTGGGTGTTCTGCATGATGGGGCTTCTTCTCTTCGTCACAATGAACGGGCCAACACAAGCGCCGCGACGAGGAAGGCCCTAGCTCTAGGACTCGTCGCGGCAGCTAAGAAGAAGCAGACCGCCGAAAGGCATGTGGTCATGCTAGCACCTGAGACGATCCGTGCACGCGCGACACTGGTCGGTATGAGGTCCTTCCGCGATCGCTCTCCCCTCGCCGTCGGCGCCGCGACGGCTCTGCTGCTCCTGACCGGCTGCACCACCGCGCCGGGAGCGTCCGCACCGCCGACCAGCACGACGGTGCCGTCAGACACGCGCTGGGAGGAGGCGGAGCACGCGCCACCGACAGGACCCGTGGTCGGCACCGGAACCGTTCTCGACGAGTCCGGGGATGTCCGGCTGTGCCTCGGCGCGATCCGCGAGTCGTATCCCCCGCAGTGCGACGGTGTGCCGCTCGACGGGTGGAGCTGGGACGGCGTGGACGGCCGCGAGACGTCCGGAGAGACGCAGTGGGGGGCCTATGCGGTCACCGGTGCCTGGGACGGCGAGCGGTTCACGGTGACCGAGCCGCCTGCTCTCCTCGCGCTCTACGATCCGATGGCGCCGGAGGACCCCACCGGCGGCGTGGACGGCACCAGCACGGCGGAGGAGCTCGACCGCGTGCAGAACGACATCGCCGGCCGCCTCGGCGCGGAGGCTCTCGCACTGTCCATCGATCGCGGCTACGTCTGGCTCCAGGTCGTCTGGGATGACGGTTCCATGCAGAACGTCGCGGATGAGGAGTACGGCGAGGGCGTCGTCATCGTGACCTCGGCACTGCAGGAGATCGGCTAGCCCTCGGGGATCAGCGCGAGCTTGCCGCCCGGGTGCCCGGTGGCGAGGAGGCGATGGGCCTCCGGCGCCTCGGCCATCGGGAAGGTCCGTGCCACAGGGACCACGAGGTCGCCGTTCTGCGCCAGAGCGAGGAGTTCGCTGCGCACCTCGTCGCGGAACCGGGCGCTGTCCGGCATCGACCCGGCGATCGCGAGGAAACCCTCGGCGGACGCCCGTGACGGGTTCGCGATCGTGACGATCCTCCGGCGGTCCGCCACCAGGCTCAGGGAGACGTCGACGGCTTCGTCGGTCCCCACCGCATCGAGAGCCGCGGCGACCGGACCGTCCGCCAGCGCGCGCACCCGCTCCGCGAGCCCGGCACCGTAGGCCACGGGGATGCCGCCGAACCGCCGCACCTCGTCGAAGCGCTCAGGGCTCGCCGTACCGATCACCCGGACGTCCCGCAGCCGGGCCTGCTGCAGCACGCTGACCCCCACCGCACCGGACGCTCCGTGCAACAGGATCGTCTCCCCCGGGGCCGCACCGGTGACGGCGAGCATCTCGGCAGCGGTCGTGCCGACGAGCAGGAGGTTCGCCGCCTCGGGGTGCGCGAGCGTCGTCGGCTTCGCGAAGACCGTGGCAGCCGGCACCGTGAGCTCCGTCGCGTACCCGCCCCGGACGCGGAAGGCCACGACCTCGTCGCCGACCCCGGCGTCGCCCGAGCCGATGCGGGTCCCGGGGCCGATCGCCACGAGCTCACCCGAGACCTCGTACCCGATGGCGACCGGGAACTCGAGCCCCGGCCGAGCGGCCGCCACATGCTTCGCGTCGGCCGGATTCACCCCGGCGGCGCGCACCCGGATCGTGACCTCGCCCTGGCGCGGCGGCGCGGGCACGTACTCCTCGAAAGCCCACGACTCGGGAGGCCCGGCCGTCGTCGCCACCCAGTGCTTCGCCATGCCCTCGCCCCTCATCGTCTCCTGTACCGGCCCGCCCCGGCTCTCAGAGGAAGCAGCGGATGTTGGTCGCGGAACCCGAGACGTTGCCCCAGGCATTGGCGTTGACGGTCGCGAGCACCGAGGCCCCGTTACGCACCTGCATGTACCCCGAGGTCCGCGCGTTCGCCGCGGAACGTGTGGCGAACGACGACGGGATGGTGATGGTGGTGCAGCTCCCCCAGCTCAGCATGCCACCGCCGAGGTTGGAGGCGTTGTACGCGCAGATCCGCCCGGTCGCGCAGGAGCCGACGGAGCGCGCCGCGACCCGCGACGACGCCGGGGCCGGTCGGTACTCCATGTCGAGTTTCGGCCAGACGGCGCTGCCGCCGTCGGTCACCACACCGCCGGGAACCTCTTCGAGCAACTGGGAGAGCTGGGGATCGACGGGCTCCTCGGCTGCCGCGACGGTGGGGCCGCCGGTCACGACGAGAGCCAGGGCCACGAGAACCGCGGTCAGCGGGCGCGAGTGCTTCATTGCACGACCTCCTCAGGGATGTCCCACATCCGGTAGTCCACGACCGCACCGGCCGGGAAGACGCCGTCGTCCTTCAGGACGGTTCGCTCGATGCCGACGATGCGGCCGGTGTCGAGGGACACCAGAAGGTCGTCGCTCACGATGCCGTCCGCGGACAGCACGCGGATACCGGCGACAGGACGCCCGAGGCGGTCGGTGGACTCGCCGAGCGCCTGCGCTCCTCCGGAGGCCTCGATGAGCGTCAACACCTCGGCGTGCTGCGCGTTGGTGAGCGTCCACTGACCGAAGACCGAGGTGAGGGCGGTCACCACCTCGAAGGCCGTCGGGTCGTCCGGCATGTCGAACGCCTCCAGGAGCGCCCGCACGTCGGCGGCGGACTCCCCCGGCGCGGCGACGACCGGGGTCTCGAACTCGCCGGGGGCGAAGGTCACGCGCGAGGCCACCTCGCCGCTGCTCACGATCTCGGAGTCGCCGTTCGCGACCGCGTCCTCGGGATCGTAGGGGACGCCGTTGATGGCGAGGGCTTCCCCGGAGAGGTCTTCCCGCCAGGTGAACGTCGAGAACTGCGGCATGACCTCGGTGCGCCCCGTGTCCATCTCCGCGTTGAACGACCAGGACGCGGTCCGCACCGAGCGCTCCGGGTCGGCGGGCGGCGCGAACACCGTCAGCTCGGTCTCCGCGTCGGCCACGATGTCGCTCAGCGAGCCGGTGCTCTCGAAGACCAGCGGCGACGGAGCACCCGCGACGGCGGACTGCGGCGGAGTGAGGGCCGCGAAGGCGATGGCGACCGCCGCGGCGGCGGCGGTCA